>NZ_JBKKAP010000087.1:0-40267 GCF_046714615.1 Paeniglutamicibacter sp. | reverse complement strand
CTCCACACTCGAGTTGGCCCGGATTTCGTTGATGATGCCGGAGAAGTCCCGGCCCGCACCCTCGCCCTCGGCGAATTGCCGGTAGATCTCTTCGGCCAGGGAGCCGAGCCGGGCCTGGACACCGGTTGATTCGAGGGCCTGGACGGCCAGGCCGAGGTCCTTGGCCATCAGGGCCCCGGCGAAGCCAGGCTGGTAGTCGCGGTTCGCGGGGCTGGTCGGAACCGGTCCGGGGACCGGGCAGTTGGTGGTCAGGGCCCAGCATCGGCCGGAGGCAGCCGAGGCGACGTCGAACAGGGCTTGGTTGGACAGGCCCAGCTTCTCGCCTAGAACGAAGGCCTCTGAAACGGCGATCATGGAAATGCCCAAGATCATGTTATTGCAGACCTTCGCGGCCTGGCCGGCTCCCGTTCCGCCGCAGTGCACGATCCGCTTGCCCATGGCGGCCAGGATCGGCTCAGCCTCCGCGAAGTCTTCCGCGCTGCCCCCGGCCATGAAGGTCAGCGTGCCGTTCTCGGCCCCGCCCACACCGCCCGAGACGGGGGCGTCCAGGCTCCGGTGCCCGGCCGCGGCGGCCAGTTCGTGAGCGGTCCGCGCGTCCTCGACCGCGATCGTGGAGCATTCCAGGAAGAGCGTTCCCGGACCGGCAACGGCCAGCAGCCCGTTCCCGCCCTGGTAGGCGCCGAGCACATGGCGTCCCGCCGGAAGCATGGTGATGACGACGTCGGCGCCGGCCGCGGCCGTGGCGGCGGACTCCGCCACCTCGATGCCCTGCGCGCGGGCCTGGTCCAGCGCCTCAGGCGCCAGGTCGAACCCGGACACGCGATGGCCGGCCTTGACCAGGTTCGCCGCCATCGGGCCGCCCATGTGGCCTAGGCCGATGAAAGCTATCTTCTTACCCATCGAAACTCCTTCTCCTTGCGCAATGGTGCTGTGCAGTTATGGTGCACAGTTGTGGCTCGTGTGGTGCGTGGCGTTCAGGGGGTCGTACCGGAAACCGCCGTGGCCAGGCGCAGTTCGCGCGGCCCCAAGCCGCTGAAGTAACTGGCTACGTCGGCAGCCGATACAGCATCCAGCGTGGCCGGCGACCACTGCGGACGCCGGTCCTTGCCGATCACCTGTGACCTGATCCCCTCGGCCAGGTCGGGTCCGGCGAGGCAGCGCAGTGATACCCTGTATTCCTGCTCCAGGGTTTCCGCCAGGCTGCCCGAGGTCCGGGCGCGGCGCAACGATTCCAGCGTCAGCTTCAGCGCCGTGGGCGACTTCGCCAGGATGGACTCCGCGGCAGCCTGCGCGGCGGGCACTTTCGAGGCGTGCAGCGCGTCGAGGATCTCCTCGATCGTGTCGAAGGCGTAGCACCCGTCGATCCAGTCACGGTCCCCGGCCAGGGCCGCCGGTGGGAAGTAATCCCGGGCGAAAGACCTGACGGCTTCCGCGGCATTCTCCCAGGCCAAGGCCTCCATCAGCGAGGGAAGCGCGCTGCTGTCCACGAAATGGTCGGCAAGGCCCAGGGCGATGGCATCGGACCCGGATACTGTGCCGGCGGTAAGCGCTACATGCGTGCCCAGTTCACCCGGTGCCCGTGAGAGCAGGTGGGTGCCGCCGACGTCGGGGACGAAGCCGATGGAAGTTTCCGGCATGCCGACCTTGGTACGCTCCGTCACCACGCGCAGCGAGCCGTGGGCCGAGACCCCGACGCCGCCGCCGAGCACCAGCCCGTCCATGACGGCGATGTAGGGTTTCGGGTAGTGCGCGATTCGGGCGTTGAGCCGGTACTCGTCGGCCCAGAAGCGTTCGGTCTCGGTCCCGTGGTTCACCGCGTCGCGGTGGATCGCCACGATGTCACCGCCAGCGCACAGCCCGCGCTCCCCGGCGCCGGTCAGCATGACCGTGTCGACGCTGTCGTCGTGTTCCCAGTCCTCCAGCGCCGCGGCGATCCGGGTGACCATGGCGTGGGTCAGTGCGTTGATGGCCTTGGGCCGGTTCAGGATGATGTGTCCCAGGTGGCCGTCCCGGCGCAGCAGAATGTCGTCGTTGTCCATGCCTAGGCCTCCGCCACGATGCGGCCGACGATCAGGCGCATGATCTCGTTGCTGCCTTCCAGGATCTGGTGCACCCGCAGGTCACGCACGATCTTCTCGATCCCGTATTCGGAGAGGTAGCCGTAGCCGCCGTGCAGCTGGAGTGCAGTGTTGGCCGCCGAGAATCCGGCGTCGGTGGCCACGCGCTTGGCCATGGCGCACAGGCGCACGGTGTCAGGGGTCCCTCTTTCCAGTGCGTCGGCGGCCCGCCAGATCATGGTCCGCGCCGTTTCCAGTTCGGTCTCCATGTCCGCGATCTCGAAGAGCAGCGCCTGGTGGCCGATCAGCGGCTTGCCGAAGGCCTCGCGTTCCTTCAGATAGGCAATGGACTTCTCCAGCGCCGCCTGGCCGCCACCGACCGAGCAGGCGCCGATGTTCACGCGGCCGCCGTTCAACCCCTTCATGGCGATCCCGAACCCGGTCCCCTCCTCACCCAGGCGGTTGCCCACGGGAATCCTGACGTTCTCCATGACCACCTGGCGGGTGGGTTGGGCGTTCCAGCCCATCTTCGCCTCCAGCGCCCCGAAGGACAGCCCCGGGGTCCCGTCCGGCACAATGAACGCTGTGATTCCGGCGCTGCCGGTGTCCGCGGTCCGCGCCATGACCAGGTACACGCCCGAGGACCCGGCACCGGAGATGAATTGCTTGGTCCCGTTGAGCACGTAGGAATCGCCGTCGAGCACCGCGCGGGTGCTCAGCGCCGCCGCGTCGGAGCCGACACCGGGCTCGGTGAGGCAATAGCTGCCCAGCATGTCCATGGTGCACAGCTGCGGAACCCAGGCCGCACGCTGCCCGTCGTCGCCGAACTTGTCGATCATCCAGGCCACCATGTTGTGGATGGAGATGTAGGCGGCAATGGTCGGGTCGGCCTTGGCCAGCTCCTCGAAGATCAGTGCGGCGTCCAGCCGGCTCATGCCCGAGCCCCCGAAGTCCTCCCGCACGTAGATCCCGCCCATGCCCAGCTGCCCGGCCGCGGCCAGGACGTCGACGGGGAAGTGGTGGTCCCGGTCCCAGTCCGCCGCATGCGGGGCAATCTGCTCGGTGGCGAAGTCCCCCACCATCTCGATGATGGCTTTCTGGTCCTCGGTGAGTTCAAACATGCTCGGCTCCTTGGTCGGCGCGGTGGGCGGATGTCGGGATCACGGTCGGGAGATTCCGACCCGGGGGTCGGCTATTTGCCGACCTTGCCGGTCAACGAGGCCAGCGGGCGCAGGAAGACCGGCTGGGCCAGGAACCAAACGCCCACGATCACCACGATGGACACGGTGAAGATGATCAGCCCGGCGACCCCGGCCGAGTCGTTGGCCGCGTACATGTGGTTGAGGTTGCGCAGCACCCCGGTGGCCAGCACCAGGGCCACGTGCACCACGGTGAAGGCGACGAAGTAGATCATGACCGGGAAGTGCAGCGCCCGGGCCAGTTCCATGGGGTAGGCCTTGTTGAGCGCGGCGGACTTCTTGGGCCAGGCGCCCGACATGCGCAGGCCGGTGATGATCGCCAGCGGTGCGGCAATGAAGACGGTCACGAAGTAGGCGAGCACTTGAAGGGCGTTGTAGTTGACCCAGCCGGTTTCGGTCGGCCAGTTCAGCGAGAGGTACTGGAGCCCGGCGGACAGGGCGTTGGGGATGATGTCCCAGCTGGTGGGCACGATACGCGCCCATTGGCCGGTGGCAAGGAGCACGATGACGAAGATGATCCCGTTGAGCACCCACAGGGCATCGAGGCAGAGGTGGAACCAGAGGTCCAGGCTGATCCGGGCGGGAGCGCCCTTGGTGCGGATCAGGCCCTTGTTGTTGCGCACCCAATGTGCGGCCGGGCGGGTATTGGTGCGAACCTGCCAGCCGGTGCGCACGATCAGCACCAGGAAGAAGACGTTGAGGAAGTGCTGCCAGCCCAGCCAGGCGGGGAATCCGACAGGGGTGCCCGCGGGCAACTCCGAATGCCCGGTGTAGGTCCCCATCCAGGTCTTGACGCCCTCAAGGGTCACCAGCCAGCGGGCGATGAAGACGGCGATGAGCAGCAGGATGATCAGCGATCCTGCAATGATGCCGGCGCGCACCCACTTGTTGGCTGCCTGCTTCTTGGGGGTGGACCGAGCGGTCATCTCTTGTTCCTCGTGTTCGTGGTTGGTATGTGCCTGGGGGTGGTTCAGGAGCGGGACTTGAGCAGTTCAACCACCTGCGGGACCACCGTGAACACATCACCTACGATACCCAAGTCGGCGATCTCAAAGATCGGTGCGTCCTCGTCCCTGTTGATCGCCACGATGGTCTTGGCCGTCTGCATGCCGGCGCGGTGCTGGATGGCTCCGGAGATGCCCAGTGCGAGATAGAGCTGCGGGGAAACGCTCACGCCCGTCTGTCCGACCTGGGCTCTCTGGGCGATGTATCCGGCGTCGACCGCCGCGCGGGAGGCACCGACCGCCCCGCCGAGGGCGTCGGCGAGCTGTTCGACCAGCACGAAATTCTCGGCCGATCCCAGTCCGCGGCCGCCGGAGACCACGGTGGCGGCCCCCCGAAGTTCGGGACGGGACGAGACCTCCGGAACGTCGGCGTGGGAGGTGATGCTCGCCGTGCGGGCGCTGCCCGGCTCGAGCTTCACCGCGTTGACCTCCGGCGTGGCGGGAGCGGCCTGCTCGTCAATGGCACCCGAGCGCAGGGTGATGATGGGCAGGGAGTCGGGCACCGCCGCGTGGACGGTGTAGCTGCCGCCAAAGACGGAGTGTTCGGTGACGATCCCGGACTCGCCCCGGGTGGCGTCCACGACGTCGGCCAGCAGTCCCCCGCCGGTGCGCACTGCAAGGCGTGCTGCGGCTTCGCGGCCATCGACCGAGGCCGCTACGAGCACGGCCGCCGGGTCATGGGTCGCCACCGCATCGGCAAGCGCGTCCACCAGCGGCGTGAGCAGTGTGGTGTTCGCGTCGGCCATCTCCACGGCGTGGATCTTCACGGCGCCGAGCTCGCCGAGCCTGGCCACGGTCTCGGGAGGCAGCGCGGCGGCGGAAACGGTGACGGCGACCGCGGTGCCAAGCCGGGCGGCGACGGCAAGCAGGCCGCGCGCCGATGCGGTGGCGTGTCCGGTGTGGGTCAGTTCAATGAGGGCAAGGATGCTTGGCATGGTGTGAACCTTCGCTAGATCAGGCGCCGGGCGGCGAGGAAGTCGACAAGTTCGGCTGCGGCATTCCCGTCATCGACGATCTTGCGGCCGGCGGTGCGGGCGGGACTCTGCGCAAGATCCAGCACGGTGCTGCGCACCTCGGCGGAGATTCCGAGCTCGGAGGCGGAGATCGTTGCCACCGGCTTGCGCTTGGCGCCCATGATGCCCTTGAAGTTGGGGAAGCGGGCCTCCTCGAAGCGTTCGGTGACGGTGAGGACGGCGGGGTAGGACGCGGTGACGTCCTGGGTGCCGACCTCGGAGAGCCGCACCCCGGTGACTGCGTCGCTGCCGATTTCGGCGGACACCAGGGAACCGAGCAGCGGCAGGCCCAGGTGTTCGGCGATCATCGCCGGGATCATTCCCGCCCGGCCGTCGGTGGACTCGTTGCCGGCGATCACGAGGTCCGCCCCGGTCTCGCGCAGCGCCGCCGCCAGTGCCGCGGCGGTAAGGACCATGTCGGCCCCGGCCAGCGAGTCGTCCAGGACGTGGATGCCGGAATCGGCTCCCATGGACAGCGCCTTGCGGATGGCCTTGGAAGCCTCGGCCGGACCCATCGTGGCGACCACTACCTCGGTGGATTTGTCCCTGTCCTTGAGCGTGAGGGCCAGTTCCAGGGCGCGCTCGGTGATTTCGTCAATGACCGGGTCGGTGGCCTCGCGGTCGACCCTCCCGGTGTCCGGGGACAACCTGCGTTCCTCCGCGGTGTCCGGAACCTGCTTGATCAAAACCACGATCTTCATCCGAGTTCTCCTTGTGATGCTGGGCTTTGCACTCATCCGCGAGACTACTAGGAAGCACCGAAATTTACTAGGTCTTCCTACTAAATTGTGCCCGTGCACCGCACCAACAGGAACCGGCTTTTGATGCATTCATGTGCCGCGCTTGCCCAAGGTCCACCGGGTAAGACGAAGCCTTCCCCGCCCGGTGGGCAGGGAAGGCCTCGGTGAGCAGGCAGTTTTACGGCCGGGGCTTGTCCAGCGAGCCCTGGGCGATTTGCTCGAGCAACCACGGGGAGAAGGCGAAGGGGGCTGCCTTCGCCGCCGCCAACAGGTCGACTGGGGCAACCCACGCGTATTCGGCAACCTCGTCCGAATTGGGTGCGAGGTCCCCGGAGATCCGTGCGGCGAAGACCGGGCAGACCTCGTTCTCCACGATGCCCGAGGCGTCGACTGCGCGGTAGGCAAAGTCCGGAAGCAACGGACGGATCCCACCGATGGTTGTGCCCAGTTCCTGCCCCGCCCGGCGGACCATGGCGTGCTCGAAGGATTCGTCCGCACCGGGGTGCCCGCAAAACGAGTTGGTCCACACTCCGGGCCAGGTCTTCTTGCCCAGGGCGCGCCGGGTCATCAGGATCTGCCCCTCGGCGTTATAGAGGTAGCAAGAGAAGGCCAGGTGCAGGGGCGTCGACTCCGTGTGCACCCTCGCCTTGGACTCGGTTCCAATGCGGGTGCCGTCGGGGGCCAACAGCACCACAAGTTCCTCGCTCATGACTCTCTTTCATCAAAGGGGCGGTTTCGCGGCGGAAAATTCCTTGCCGCCGCACCCAATTCTCCCATGCCGTTGGGAGTCGGGCGCAGGGATTCCCTGGGGGCTTTACGAAGGCAGCTGCCCGCCGGCGACGTCAAGTCGCGATCCGCCAGGCAGCTGCATCGATCGTCCAAAAGATCCCGGGTTATTTCAGGCGCTTGAGCGTTTCACCCTTGAAGAATCCGGGGCTGCGCACGCGCATGTAAAACATGATTGCCACGCCCAGCAACAGCACCCCGACGCCCAGGACGAACACCATGCCCAAGCCACCGATGTTGGAGCCCGAGCCGTAGTCAGGGTCCATCGAATCGCGTGCGGTGCTCACGAACATCACCAGCAGGATCACCCCTCCCAGCAGCGGGGCCAGGAACCTGAAGAAGACATTGCGCAGCGAGTCGAAGGCCTCGCGGCGAAAGTACCAGACGCAGGCCAGCGCGGTGACGCCGTAGTAGAAGCAGATCATCAGGCCAAGGGCGGTTATGGTGTCCCACAGGGCGTTTTCACTGAGCAGGCGGGTGATGACGTAGAAGCCGGCGGACGCCGCACCGGCGGTGATGGTCGCCACCGACGGGGACATGAAGCGCGGGGAGATCCTTCCGAACGTCTCCGGCAGTGCCTTGTAGTAGCCCATGGCCAGCAGCGTGCGGGCAGGGGACACCAGGGTCGATTGCAGCGAAGCGGCCGAGGAGGACAGGATGGCCAGGGACATCAAGATCGCAAACGGGCCCATGACGGGTCCGGCCAGGACGGCGAAGATTGATTCCTGGTTCTCCGGGTTGCCGGCGCCGAGCCCGGTTTCACCGACCCCCGCATAGGCAATCACGGCCAACGAGATGGCCATGTAGATGCCCATGATGATCAGCACCGTGAGCATTGCCGCCCGTCCCGGCACCTTGGCGGGATTCGTGGTCTCCTCGTTCATGGTCAGGGTGACGTCCCAGCCCCAGAAAATGAAGATCGACAGGGAGACGCCGGCGGCGAAGGCGCCAAAGGAATGAACCGCCATGGGGTTGAACCAGTCAAGGGAGACGGGCGTCGGGTCGAAGGCCGTGCCGTTCCTTACGTGGCTGAAGGCGGCGATCGCGAACCAGGCCAGGACGATGAGCTGGAAGGCGACCAGCCAGTATTGGAAGGTCTTGGTGGTTTGCATGCCGCGGTAGGAAATCCAGCACGCGGCGGCGATGAACACCAGAGTCGTGGGGATGTTGACCCACAGGTTCTTGGTCAGCTCGGCGATGGCGCTGTTGCCGGTGAGCTGGGCAAGCAGGATGTAGAAGAAGTCCACCGCTACCGCCGCCAGGTTGGAGAGCACGATGATGGTGGCGGCGACCAGGCCCCAGCCACCCATCCAGCCAATCCAGGGCCCGAACGCGCGGGTCGCCCAGGTGAACGAGGTGCCAGAGTCGGGCATGGCGCTGTTGAGCTCGCGGTAGCCAAGGGCCACCAGGAGCATAGGCAGGAACCCGGCGATAAAGATTGCCGGGAGTTGGGTGCCCACCTCGGCGACCGTGGGGCCGAGCGCCGCGGTCAGCGTGTAGGCCGGGGCAATGGACGAAATGCCGATGACGACGGCGCCCAGCACACCGACGGTGCCCTTGGACAGGCCCTTGTTGCCCAGGCCGGAGGCGGCATCTTGCGCGGGGCGGATTTCGGTCGTTGTTTCACGACTCATGATTGGTTTCCTTCATCCAGGCGGCGCGGCACCCGCCCCCAGGGACAGGGGGAAGTGTCGCACCATCATGCGGTGATTGGTGCTAGGACTGTGCCGGCCCCGTTTTAAAGTTCTTGGGAACCACCACCAGCGGAACCGGCAGGGTCCGCAACATGCGTTGTGCAGTGGTACCAAGGAAGAGTCGGCGCTTGCGCGCCAGGCGGCTCGAGCCGACGACGGCAATTTCCCCGTCTTCCCAGTCCAGCTCGGCAATGGCATCGTCGATTCCGGTGCCGGAGGCAATGGAGATTTCGGCTTCGACGCCCAGTTCCGTCACGATCTCGCCGACGCTTGCCTGGGCCCGGGCGATGGACTCGTCCAGCTCCGCGGCGCTTGCGTCGAGGTCGTCCTGGGCCACGAGGGACACCACACGAAGCGGCAGGCCCTGGTGGCGCGCTGCGGCCGCGGCCGCCTGCACCACTCCCCTGGCTCCGGGGCGGGTGCCCACAAAGGCGGTGACCCGCCCCAGCGCGCCATTGGCCTTCTCCAACGAGGCGACGGCCTCGGGGGATCCCATGGCCACGGGAACCGGCGAGGCATGCAGCAGCGCGCTGGCCACCGACCCCGGGGCAAAGAATCCGGCCCTGTGTCGCTTGCGGCCGCCCAGCACGATGGCCCGGGCTCCGGTTTCCTTGGCCACTGCCATCAGGCCCTGGGCAGGGGACGGGACCGCGCGGGCAATCACCCGTGCGCTGATCCCGGGCGGCACCAGGGCAAGCGCCTCCTTCGCCCACAGGTCGACCTTCTCGGCCAGGATGGAGCAATACCCGTGGTCGCCGCCCGGGTATACCGCGGAGAACGGGGTGCTTTCGGGCAGGACGATGGCAAGGTCGAGGTGGGCAGTGGGACCGCCCAGCGCGGCGGCCAGGGCAATCGCCTCCGCGCCGCGGGCGTCCGCGGTGTATCCAACAAGTAGGCGCATGGTGCTTAGGCGTCCAATGCCGCGAGGGTGCCGAACTTGGAGATGACACCGTCGTAGTTCCGGTCGTACTGCGTCCCGTCCATTGCGGCGACGATGCGGGCGGCGGTCCGCCGACCCATGCGCACCGCGCCGTCGACGTGCTGGTAGCCCTCGCCGGCCAGGTCCGAGGAGGAGAAGTAGATCGGGCCGACGTTCTTGTTCTGGTCCGGTCCGAAGCGGAACAGGCCGCCCAGGTCGTAGCTGGTGGCGTACGCCCCGCGGGTCCATTCCTCGGCGGCGAAATCGGAAACGTAGAAAACCTCGGGAGCCAGCGCCTTGTCCCCCAGGTATTCGGCGATCCCCTTGAGGATGGTTTCCTTGCGTTCGGCCTCGTCCAGTTCAAACATGGCGTCGGCCTGGGTGTCGGAGATGAACCCGACCAGGGTGCCGGTGGATTCCCCGTGGTAGGTGTTGTCGTAGACCTCCTGGACGATGGAGGACGGGCCGAAGCAGGTGCCCGAGAGCCCCTCCTCGCGCCAGAACGGCGTCTCGTACACGGCGTGCACCTTGATGACCAGGCCCATGGACTGGTGCTGGTGTGTCACGTGCTGGCGGCGCGGCAACGGCGGGTTGTAGGAAATGCGCGAGTACAGGTTCGGCGGAACGGCGATGATGACCTTCTTCGCGTTGACGCTCACGTCCGCGCCGTAGGCCGTCACGCCCGAATCGGACCAGTCGAGCTTCAGCACCGGGTTGTTCAGGAAGACGTCGTCGCCCAGGCGTTCGGCCACGGCGATCGAGACGCCCTGCATGGTGCCGACGATGCGGCGGTCCAGGATGAAGTCCTCGTCGACGAGGTTGGAAAAGGATCCGGCGGAGGAGGACATCAGCAAGGCCTGCAGCGCGGAGAAGGTGTGGGCGGGCTTGGTGAGCATGCCGCCGGCGATGAACAGCCCGACGTTGTTGCAGGCGACCTCGTCGCCGGAAATGGTGCGCAACCAGTGGTGGAAGGAGATCTTGTCCAGCTCCTCGGCCTGCGGGTGTTCCCACGGGGCATCCGGGTCCACCTCGGCGGTGAGGCGATCCATTTCCGAAATGAGCTTGTTCATTTCGGCCACGGTGGATTCGGCCACCGGGAAGTCCTCTCCGATGTAGACGGTGCGGGTGCCGTCCTCGGCCAAATAGATGGAGGCGCCGTCCTTGTGGCGTTCGAACGTCTCGATGCCCAGTTCCTCGATCAGCGAGTACAGGCCCGTCTGGTCCGGCGAGATCCACTGGCCACCGATCTCGATGGTGGCGCCATCCATGTCCTGGCTCCAGGTGCGGCCGCCAACGCGGTCGCGTGCCTCCAGCACTGCCACCGTCTTGCCCGCCTTGCGCAGTTCGTAGGCTGCGGTCAGGCCGGAGGGGCCCGCTCCAATGATGACGACGTCGCGATCCAGGGTTGTCATGGCTTCCACTTCTTTCGGTTTTAAATGAATGGCATTCATTTACTAGACTGGTTCAATGGTAGGCCATGTTGTGCAGTATTGTGAAGTAGGCCACGTCAGGAGCGGACTTTGAAGCAGGAACCAGCAACTCCCCCGGGGGCGCCACGCCGCCGCGCCGGCCGTCCCCGCTCCGTGGTGCTGGATCGGGACCTCATTGCCCGGGCGGCCCTGAAGCTCGTTGTGGCAGGGGGCTATTCCACCCTGACCATGTCCTCGGTGGCCAAGTCGCTGGGCGTCTCGCCGTCAGCCTTGTACAACCACGTGGAATCCAAGCAGGAACTCATGCAGTGGATCCAGGAAATCGTGATGGACGGGGTCGATTCCTCGGTCTTTGAAACACTGCCACTGGACGAGGCCCTGGCGGAATGGGCAGTGACCTACCGGGACATCTTCACCGGACACGCACCACTGATTCCGTTGATCGCGGTCCTGCCGGTCTCCGGCTCCCCGCGCACGCAGGAAATGTACGAAAAGGTCGCCGCGGGCTTCAGCCGCTCCGGCTGGAATCAGGCCGAAATAGTCCCGGCCATCGTGGCGCTCGAATCATTCATTTTCGGGTCGGCACTCGATGCCACCGCGCCCCTGGACATCTTCGATCCGGGCGAAAACGCCGGAAGGATGCCCAGTTTCGAGGGTGCCCTGGCGGCCCAGAGGGCCACCGGGGAACACAGCGCCGACGCGGCGTTCCACCTCGGACTGCGCGCCATCATCGCCGGGCTGGTCGCAAAGGCCGGGAAGCGCTGAAGCGCTGAAGCCGAGGATTTCGGGACCCTGGAAGCATCCGCAAGGGCCTGGCGGGATGAGCGAAACCCCCAGCAGCACCAAGAACCCGGTCCTTCGATTCTTCGCGCGGCTCTCGACCAAGAACTGGATCGCCATCCTCGGCGCGGTCCTCGCGGTCATCTTCATCCTGCAAAACCGCCAGCGGGTCCGCATCGAGTTCTTGTTCCTCGACCTGAACGCCCCGCTGTGGATCTCCCTTGGCGCGGTGCTGCTCATTGGCTGGCTCGTGGGACGCTTCTCGTTCCGCAAGCGCTGAGACCATGGGCCCCGCAGAGCACAAAAACGCCCCGCCGGAACACCCAAGTCGGGTGCGGCCCGACGAGGCGGCAATGGAAAAGTGGAGCGGTCCCTAGAGCGAAGTGCCCATGACCTGCATGAGCATTTCGGGATCGCCGTAGTTGTAGACGACCCAGCTCATTCCGCCGATGAAGGCGAGGGAGGCGACGCCCCAAGCGGCCGAGAGCTTGGCCATGAAGCGGATTTCCGAACGGCTGACGGGCAGGCGGTCTGCCGAGTAGTCGCCGGCGACCTTGCTGAAGCGCTCGGCCGGGGTGATCGCGGCCATGGCATTGAGGCTCACCAGGAAGTTCGAGGCCGTGTCGATGCTGCCATCGATCAGGCGGGCGCGGGTCAGGTTGTTCCTGCGGTCCTGGGTCATTTCAGCAATGTTGGACCCGTGGCGGGCCAA
The DNA here is from genome assembly GCF_046714615.1 of Paeniglutamicibacter sp. Classification (NCBI taxonomy): domain Bacteria; kingdom Bacillati; phylum Actinomycetota; class Actinomycetes; order Micrococcales; family Micrococcaceae; genus Paeniglutamicibacter; species Paeniglutamicibacter sp. The sequence continues at coordinate 27,933 of NZ_JBKKAP010000087.1, read as the reverse complement.
CAGGATGTCTTCGCCAAGTGGCATTGTTCGATGCGCCAACCGCATTGCCTACCCCTTTAAAATCGTCCAGCGGGGAAGCCGACACCCGCAATCATCTCAATCGTTACAACATTGAGATTACGTCCGATTTATTGGCGAAGGCACTAATTAGCACTTTCGGTTGGCAAGCTCACAGGGGTCTGTGGCCTGGACCGCCACTTTCCCGTGGCGCCGCCCACATCCTTGCCTCAGCGCGTGGTGAAGTGCACGATCACGCCGATCATCCACACCGACGAAGCCATGGCGGCGCAGCCGAATTCGACCAGGACACCGACCCCCATGGCCTTGAGTGCGGAACCCGAGGCGCGCAGTGCGGCCGGGAAATCCTTGCGCCGGAAGTACTCCCCCAGCACCAACCCCACGGCGAAGCCGATGAACAGTCCGAGAACGGGGATCAGGAACATGCCCACGACCGCCAGCGCGATGGCCAAGGCGATGGAACCGCGCGGGATCTTCTGCTGCTGCAGGTTCCTGCCGGTCAGCACCGTCGAGGCGCTCCAGCCGGCCAGCGCAAGGGCCATGCTGATTCCTGCGCACCACCAGGCGGCCGGGCCGCCCAGGATCCAGCCCCAGGCCAGCAGCGTGCCGATGGCGAGCAGGCTGCCGGGCAGCACGGGGACGATGGTTCCCACGACGGCGACGGCCAGCAGCAGTCCGGCAACAACAGTGGTGATGATTTGAATATCCACGAGTGCAAGTCTGACAGCCGTTCGGCCCCGCGCGGCAGGGCGCGCCGAGCCTCGGTGCGAGACGGATCAGTCGTCGACGATGGCCCAGCTGCCGGCGGGTTTGTATTCGCTGTCGAAGACGTCTTCCCCGGCGCCGGGTTCCATGGGGTAGTTCTTGAGGTTTCCGGCCCAGTAGCGCAGCGCCCGTCCGAGCTCGGCCTCTGGGTCCAGCTTGATTGCCTCGGTGTTCATGTCGACTTCAAAAATGAATCTCATGTCCCACTTCCCCTGGTCTGTGCGACGCCACCTTGCGGCGTCACGCCCTGTGTTTTCCCATCCTAGGCTCGCTGCGATCCGATGTGCCATGGCGGATCGCGCGGCCGGGAATCGGCGTGCGGGGAAACTTGTGACGAAAGATTGTTGAACAATCTGCGTTCTTAGTGCATTCTTAAGGGACCACAACACGAGACGGGGGTCACAAATGCCATACATCGACCTGAATTCCGACGTCGGGGAATCCTTCGGCAACTGGGTGATGGGCGACGACGCCGCAATCTTCACCTCCGTATCCTCGGCAAATGTTGCCTGCGGATTCCATGCGGGGGACCCCAGCGTCATTGCCCAGACCTGCCGCGACGCGGTCGCCGCAAACGTCACCATCGGTGCCCACGTGGGCTACAGGGACCTGGCCGGCTTTGGCCGCCGCTTCCTGGACTGCTCCCCCACCGAGCTGGCCGACGACGTGCTCTACCAGCTCGGCGCCCTCGAGGCCCTGGCCCGCGCTGCAGGCTCCGGCATCAAATACGTCAAGCCGCACGGCGCCCTCTACAACACCATCGTGCACCACGAGGCCCACGCCCAAGCCGTCATCGACGCCATCCGCGCCTTCGGCTCGGACCTGCCGGTGCTGCTGCTGCCCGGCTCCGTGGCCCTGGCCAAGGCCGAGGCCGCGGGCCTCCGCCCGGTCGCCGAGGCCTTCGCCGATCGAAACTACAACCCCGACGGCACCCTGGTCTCCCGCCGCGAGGCCCACGCCGTGCTCCACGACCCCGCCCAGGTCACCGCCAACATGATCCGCCTGGCCACCGAGGGCACCATCGTTGCCGTCGACGGCTCGCACATCCCCATGAACGCCGAGAGCATCTGCGTGCACGGTGACACCGCCGGTGCCGTCGCCATGGCCGCGGCGGTGCGTGCCGGACTGGAAACCGCCGGCGTGTCCATCAAGAGCTTCGCATGAGCGTGACAGCGACGCGCTTTGCCGGAACCCGGTCGGTGCTCGTCGAACTCTCCGACCTCGACTCCGTCCTGGCCCTCGGCGCCCTGCTGGAGGCCTCGCCGCTGCCCGGGCAGCTTGATGTGCTGGCAGCTGCCTCCACCATCTTCATCAAGGCCGATTCCTGGGCCAGCGCCCGCAAGATCGCCGCTGCCATTCCCGCCCTCGAACTGGGCACGGCACCGGAGAACACCGGCTCCCTGGTCACCGTCGATGTGCACTACGACGGCGAGGACCTGGCGGAGGTCGCCAAGCTCACCGGCCTGAGCATCGAGTCGGTCATCAACGCCCACACCGCGCAAACATGGCGTGCGGCCTTTGGCGGCTTCGCCCCCGGCTTTGCCTACCTGCTCGGTGAGAACCGCATCCTGAACGTGCCGCGCCGCGACACCCCGCGCAAGGTCGTGCCCTCGGGCGCCGTAGCCCTGGCCGGGGACTACTCGGCCGTCTATCCGCGCCAATCCCCCGGCGGCTGGCAGCTGATCGGGCACACCGACGCGGTGCTCTGGGACCTTGACCGGGAGAACCCCGCGCTCATCCGCCCGCAGGACCACGTGCAGTTCACCGCCTCGCGCACCTCACTTAAGCTCAGCTCCCACACCGCCGCCGCACCCGCGCACCGGGCACCCAAGGCGGCGGCCGGGCACCTGGAAATCCTGGATCCCGGGCTGCAATCCCTCATTCAGGACCTGGGCCGCCCGGGCCTGGGCAACCTCGGGGTCTCCGCCGCCGGGGCCGCCGACACCTCTTCCGCCCGGGCCGCCAACCGCCTGGTGGGAAACGCAGCGGATGCCGCGGTCATCGAAAACCTCCTGGGATCCCTGATCCTTCGCGCCCGCGGCGATGTGGTCCTGGCCGTCACCGGGGCAGACGCAGAGCTGCTGATCACCCCCGTGGAGGAGGACGACTTCCACGAGGAGGAGAGGACGGCGGAGATGAACGCACCCTTCGCCCTGCTCGACGGCGAAACCCTCACTCTGCTCCCGTCCGGTTCCGGGCTGCGCAGCTACCTGGGTGTGCGTGGCGGCATCGATGTCGCCCCCGTGCTCGGCTCGCGCTCCACCGATTCCATGTCCGGGATCGGCCCGGCCCCGCTCGCCCCCGGCACCCGGCTGCCCGTGGGCACCGTCACCGGATCCCACGTGGTCGGAAACCCGGAGCCCTCCACGCTGCCGGTTCCCGACGAACACGGTATCTACACGCTGCGCATCAGCAAAGGCCCCCGCGATGACTGGTTCGGTCCCGCCGGGCTTCAGCGCCTGGTCGGCCAAACATGGAGCGTCTCGGCCGAGTCCAACCGCGTCGGCGTCCGCCTGGCGGCGCCCGAGGGCTCTTCCGCCCTGGAACGGGTCCGCACCGGGGAACTGGCTTCCGAGGGAGTGGCCGTCGGCGCCCTGCAGGTGCCGCCCTCCGGGTTGCCCGTGCTCTTCCTGGCCGACCACCCGGTCACCGGCGGCTACCCGGTCATTGCCGGGGTCATTGCCGAGGACCTGCCCGCCGCGGCCCAGCTGCCCCCGGGTTCGCACCTCCGCTTTGAACTAGTTGACCCGCTCACCCACAACCCACATGCGCCCCGGGCCGCCGGCGCCTCCAGCCACGAAGGAAGAACCCCATGAAGAAAGTCCTGATCGCCAACCGCGGGGAAATCGCCGTCCGCATCGCCCGCGCCTGCGCGGATGCCTCGTACGTGTCCGTGGCCGTGTACTCCGACCCGGACGCCGACTCGCTGCACGTGCGGCGCGCCGACGAGGCGTGGGCCTTGAACGGTTCCAGCGGGGCCGAGACCTACCTGGACATGGGTAAGATCCTCGACATCGCCGCCCGCTCAGGCGCCGATGCAGTGCACCCCGGCTACGGCTTCCTCTCCGAAAACGCCGACTTCGCCCAGGCCGTCATGGACGCGGGGCTCACCTGGATCGGCCCTTCCCCCGAGGCCATCCGCGCGCTGGGAAACAAGGTCACCGCCCGCGAAATCGCCGTGCGTGCCGGCGCCCCGCTGGTGCCGGGCACCGACGGGCCGGTGGAATCGGGCGCCGAGGTGCGCGCCTTCGCCGAGGAGTTCGGGCTTCCGGTGGCCATCAAGGCCGCCTTCGGCGGCGGCGGGCGCGGCATCAAGGTCGTGCGCACCTTCGAGGAAATCGACGACGCCTTCGAATCGGCGGTGCGCGAGGCCACCGTGGCCTTCGGCCGCGGCGAATGCTTCGTTGAACGCTTCCTGGAGCGGCCGCGCCACGTCGAGGCCCAGGTCCTGGCCGACACGCACGGCAACGTCGTGGTGGTCGGCACCCGCGACTGCTCGCTGCAGCGCCGGAACCAGAAGCTCGTCGAGGAGGCCCCGGCACCGTTCCTGAGCGATGGGCAGCGCGCCTCCATCCACGCCTCGGCCAAGGCCATCTGCCGCGAGGCCGGCTACCACGGCGCCGGAACCGTCGAATACCTGGTCGCACCCGACGGGCTGATCTCCTTCCTTGAGGTCAACACCCGCCTGCAGGTCGAGCACCCCATCACCGAGGAAACCACCGGCGTGGACCTGGTGGCCGAACAGTTCCGGATCGCCGCCGGGGAGGCCATCAGCCTCACCGAGGACCCCACGCCCACCGGCCACTCCTTCGAGTTCCGGCTCAACGCCGAGGACCCTGCCCGCGGCTTCCTGCCCGGCCCCGGCCGCATCACCGCCTTCGAGGCCCCGACAGGCTCGGGCGTGCGCGTGGACTCCGGGGTGCGCACCAACTCGGTGATCCCCTCGCACTACGACTCGCTCATGGCCAAGCTGATCGTCACCGGCGCCACCCGCGCCCAGGCACTGCGCCGTGCCAAGGTGGCGCTGGACGAAATGGTGATCGCCGGGGTGCCGTCAGTGCTGCCGTTCCACCGCGCGGTGGTGCGCAACGCCGACTTCACCAACAACGAGCGCTACGGGGTCTACACCACCTGGATCGAATCCGAGTTCGCCGAGGCGCTGGCGTCCAGCCCGGAGATCGCCGCGGCCGAGCCGAACGCCGGGCGCGAGACCCTGACGATCGAGGTCGACGGCAAGGCCATGGACATCGGCCTGCCGACATCCCTGGTCGACGCCATCCGCCACGGCGGAAACGGCGTGGCCAGGGACGTTGCGGCCGAAAACGTGGCGTCTGCCGCGGACGCCGCTTCGCTGCTGGCGCCGATGAACGGAAACCTGGTCAAGTGGGTGCTCGATGACGGTGCCTCCGTGGCCGAGGGCGACACCGTGGCGGTGCTGGAGGCCATGAAGATGGAATCGAACATCACCGCCCACCGTTCCGGGACGTTCTCCCGCGGCTCCCAGGAGCCGGGAACCGCCATCGGCCGCGGCGAGGCACTCGGGGCCATCGCTTAACGCTTGGGGCTGCCGGGACGGGCTTGGATTAGATTGGAAGGATGCCAGTGAACGCCATGATTTCAGCACTTCCCCTGGCCGAGGGGTCAACCCACGCACACACCGGCGCGTGGGTTGCCGCGGTGCTGCGCTCACGGATTGCCGAGGGACAGCTGCTGCCGGGTGCCAAGCTGTCCGAACAGGCGCTCTCCGATGCGCTGGGGGTTTCCCGCAACACCCTGCGCGAGGCCTTCGCGGTGCTTGACCACGAGCTGGTCATCACCCGGATCCCCAACCGCGGGGTCTTCGTTACCTCCCCCGGGCCCGAGGGTGTGCGGGAGATCTACGGGGTGCGGCGCATGATCGAGCCCGCGGCCGCACTGTGGGGCCCCAACTTGAACGTCGAGGCACTGGCCGCGGTCATCGTGGACGCGCGCAAGGCCCTGGCTGCCGGGGACATTGCCAGGATGGCGGATGCCAACCAGTGCTTCCACGAGGAACTGGTCCGTGCCACCGGCAGCCGACACCTGCAGGAACTCATGACCAAGGTCCTGGCGCAGATGCGCCTGGTCTTCCACGCCATGGGCGACGCCCCCGACTTCCACTCGCACTACGTGGAACTGAATGCCGGGCTGGTTAGCTTGCTTGCCGACGGGAAGCGCGAGGAGGCGGCGGCTTCGCTGCGCGGCTACCTTGACCGTGCCGAGGCGGAACTGCTGGCCCACCTGGCCGATGACGGAGGAAACTAACTCTCCCCGCCGGCCGGGCGGAGCTACATGTTTAGGGTGACCTTGGCGTCCTTGCGCAGCACCGCGACGTAGTCCTTCACCGCGGCACCTTCCTTTTGGAGCTTCAGCTGCTGTTCGAGCTCCGGCTTGATCTTCTTGAAGGTGGGTGCCTCGGGCGCTGGGGCATCGGCGGTGGCCTGGCCCTTGTACTGTTCGAGCACGACCTGGTAGGCGTCCTTGAGTTCCTTGTCGGTGGGCGTGAAGTCCCCGACTTCCTTCGAGATCAGCCGCCCGACCTCAAGCTGGGTCTTCAATTGGGTGCGAACCACTTCCTCGTTCAGCCCCTGCTTGTCCATGGCTGCCAGGAATGCCTTGGTGTCCATTTTATTGGTCTTGGCCACATCCCCGAGGGCCTGGTCAAGGTCCTTGGACGTCGCGAAGATCTTTTTCTTCTTCGCCTGCTGGATCAGCAGCTCGGTGTTTACCAGCCCCTCCGCGGTCTGCTTGCGCAATAGCCCCTGGTCAAGCTCCTGGCCCGAGGCTTGCGCCTGCTGCACCATCTGGGGGAACTGGCCCTCATAGATCCGGGTGAAGTCGGCCTTGCTGATCTTCTCGCCGTTGACCTCGGCAACGATCTCGGGGATGCCCGAAACATCAGGCGTCGGTCCCGCGGCATCCGACGGTGCCGCTTCCGGGGCAGGGGCACTGGCCCCGGCGGCGGGTGCCGGTTCCTCCGCGGCACTGCACCCGGTCATGAACGCCAGCGAGGCGATCAGGGACATGGAAAGGATCCACTTCTTCTGCAACATAAACTCCCAGCGTTTGGAACAACCCTTGGAACCCTAACAGGCGAAACAGGGCGGCCGCTGGACGCTCGTCGGGGCGTGCGGCCGGCGCACGCCCCCGCCCAACGGTTCAGCTAGATCACGTTTTCCAGGAAGGCGCGGGTGCGTTCATGGCTGGGGTTGCCCAAAACCGCGGCGGGCGCACCGGATTCGACCACGACGCCACCGTCCATGAACACCACCTCGTCGGCGACGTTGCGGGCGAACCCGATCTCGTGGGTCACCACGATCATGGTCATGCCGCTGGCGGCGAGCCTCTGCATCACATCCAGCACATCGCCCACCAGCTCCGGGTCCAGGGCCGAGGTCGGCTCGTCAAAGAGCATCAGCTTGGGTTCCATGGCCAGCGCCCGGGCAATGGCCACGCGCTGCTGCTGGCCGCCGGAGAGCTTGGCCGGGTGCAGCCCTGCCTTGTCGCCCAGCCCGACCTGCTCCAGGAGCTCGTGGGCCTGGGCGACCGCCTGCGCCTTGGGAATCCTCCTGATGCCGATGGGTGCGGCGATGATGTTTTCCAGCGCGGTGAGGTGCGGAAAGAGGTTGAAGCGCTGGAACACCATGCCGATGCCCCGGCGTTGCCGCGCGACCTCGCGCGGCTTCATCTCATGGAGCTTGCCGTTGCGCTGGGCATAGCCGATGAGTTCGCCGTCGAAGTTGATCCGGCCGCCATCGATGCGTTCGAGGTGGTTGATGCAGCGCAGGAAGGTGGACTTGCCCGAGCCGGAGGGGCCGAGCAGGCACATGACCTGTCCGGCATTCACCTGCAGGTCGATGCCCTTGAGCACCTGGATCTGGCCGTAGCTCTTGCGCACCCCCTGGGCGTGGACGAGTGGCTTGGCGTTTTCATCCGTGCGGACCAGGGACGGGGATTCGAGGATTCCGTTCAATTTCTTCTTCCTTCCTAGCTGCGGCGTACGCGGTTGGCCAGGGCGACGGCCCGGCCGATGGGTGTGGGCCCCAGGCTGCGGCTGCCCCGGCCGTAGTGGCGCTCGAGGTAGTACTGCGGCACCGACAGGATGGAGGTCAGCGCCAAGTACCAGATGCTGACGACGATCAGCAGTTCCACCTGGTGCAGGTTCTGCGAGGATATGCGCGCCGCCACCGTGTAGAGCTCGGCCACGGCTATCAGCGAGAGCAGCGCGGTGTCCTTGAGCATGGAAATGGTCTCGTTGCCCATGGGTGGGATGATGACCCGCATGGCCTGCGGCAGTTCCACCTTGAGGAGGGTGAACAGCGGTGTCATGCCCAGGGAGTAGCAGGCCTCTTTTTGGCCCAGATCGACCGAGAGCATGCCGGCGCGGACGATCTCGGCGGTGTAGGCGGCCTGGTTGGTGGTCAGGGCGATCACGCCCGCCACGAAGGCGGGGATCAGCGCGTTGGTGTCAACGGTGAAGACCGTGAAGTCGGTGAAGGGAACCCCCAGCGACAGCTGCTTGTAGAGCAGTCCCAGATAGCCCCAGAACACGATCTGCACCAGCAGCGGCGTGCCCCGGAATACCCAGACATACAACCAGGCGACCGAGTTGAGCACCGGGTTGGCCGAGAGCCGCATGAGAGCCAGCACGATGCCGAGGATGGTGGAAAGGACCATGGTGATGATCGTCAGGGCCACGGTGAGCACCGCACCGGTCACGATCCGGTCGCTGAAGAGGAACTTGGCGATCGTGGGGTGGTCGATGTTGGGGTTCTGCCACAGCGAGGTTGCCACCCCGGCCAGGACCAGCAGGATGAGGCAAGCCAGGACCCAGCGGCCGGGGTGGCGCAGCGGGACGGCCACGATGTCGTGGGCGCCGGGTTCCGCGGCCACCGGGTGGGCGGATGCGGGCCGCCGTTGCGCGGTGCTATTTCCCGCCATTGTTCACACCTGCCTCGGTCACGGCAAAGTCGGCAAGGTCGTACTTTTCCATGAGCTTGAGGTAGGTTCCGTCCTCGACCAATGACTGCAGCGCCAGGTGCAGCGCCTCGGTGAGCTCCTGGTTTTCCTTCAGCAGTCCGATGCCGGTGTAGACCGGGTTGTAGCCGTTGGGGAACTCGGGGTCCTTGACCAGTTCAAAGAGCTTGCCGTCTCCCGCGGTGGCGGCGGCATAGGCGGCGACCGAGGCGTCGACGACGTCGGCGACGGCCTTGCCCGAGCGCACTGCCGTTTGGGCGTCAAGCTCGGTGGGTAGCTGCACCAGCTCGATCGGCGCCTTGCCGGCTTCCTCGCACTTGCTCGCGTAGGAGACCAGGTAGTCAACCTGCACCGTTGCCTTCTGGACGGCAACCGGCTTGCCGCACAAGTCAATGATGGATCCGATCCCCTCGGGATTTCCCGCATTGACCAGGATCTTGAACCCGGCATGGAAGTAGTCGACGAAGTTCAACACCTTCTGGCGTTCGGCCGTGTCGTTCATCCCGGCGAAGATGATGTCGTTTTTTCCCGCTTGCAGGGACGGGATCGAAGTGTCGAAGGCCTGTTGCTGGAAGTTGAACTTCACGCCCAGCTTCCCGCCCATGGCCTGGGACAGGTCGTAGTCAAGGCCGGTGGGGTTGTTGTTCTCGTCCAGCATCTCCATGGGCGGGTTGGGGATGTCGGCGGCCACGTTGATGGCCCCGGCATCCTTGTACTTCGCCGGCAGGGCCGCCGCGGCCGCGGCGTCGACTTCGACGCTCACCTGTGGATCCGGGGTTCCTGCGGCGACGGGCTCGTCGGTGGCGCAGCCGGTCAGTGCCAGGCCCATGGCCAGCGCTGCGGTGGAAAGCAAGGTCAGCGCGGGACGGCGGTTGTGCGCGGTGATGTTCATGGCGGTTCGGTTTCCTTTGGGAGTGGGATGCGAGAGGGACGGAATGGTTGGGGGCCGAGGCCGGCTTACCAGCGGCGTTGCAGGGCCGGTTGTTGGGTGCGCAGCAGGTCTTCATAGGTTTCCCTGGCGACCGCGAGCGTGGCGGACCCGTTGGCACAAAAGATGACCGGCGACTTGCAGGCGCCGTTGTAGTTGTTGGCCAAGGTGTAGGCGTAGGCCCCGGTCGCGGGCATGGCCACCAGATCCCCGACCTGCGGGTCGGCCAGCGGCACGCCGGCGGACATGAGGTCACCGGATTCGCACTGGCGTCCCACGACGTCGGCGACGATGGTGGGTTCGGCGCCGATCTTGGTGGCCATCAGGGCCTCGTAGCGTTGTCCGGTGAGGGCGATGTCGATGTTGTCGGCCATGCCGCCGTTGATTGCGACGAAGGTCTTGCCCGTGGTCTTGACGGTGTTGACCGAATACAGCGTGATGCCGGCGCGTGCCACGAGCGAGCGACCGGGCTCAATGATGAGCTTGGCCTCGGCGGGCAGCAGCCGGGCCGCGGCCTCGGTCAGGGTGTCCAGGTAGTCCTCGACGCTCGGGGCGATCTCCTCGTACGTGTATTTCACGCCCAGTCCCCCTCCCACGTCGTAGGTGTCGAAGGTGCCGAATTCGGCAACGGATTTCACGGCCTGCGCAAAGGGCTCGGTTTCCAGCACCTGGGAGCCGATGTGGACGTGGATGCCTTCGAAGTGCAACAGGGGGTGCTTGGCGATGCGTTCGATGGCGCGGGTGATGTCGGCGGGGGGAAGCCCGAACTTCGAGTCGTTGCCGCCGGTGACCTGCGAGGCATGGGTGGCAGGGGTGATGCCCGGGATCATGCGAAGCAGGACGCTTTGTTCCTTGGTCGCCATGGCCTCTAGCCGGTCCAGGTCGTTGAAGTTGTCCACGATGATCGCCCGGATGCCCGCCGCCAGTGCCATCTCGATTTCCTGGTCGGACTTGGCATTGCCGTGCAGGTAGATCTTCTCGGGGCTGACTCCTGCGGTCAGTGCCATCATGAGTTCTCCGCCCCCGGCCACATCCACGCTGAGCCCCTCGGCCTGCGCAATGGCATACATGGCTACGCACGGCAACGACTTGGAAGCGAAGAGCACCTCGGAGTTGGGGCGCCTGGAGCTCAGGCCCTGGACGAAGCGGCGGATCTGCCGGCGCAACCCGGTCTCGTCCATGATGTAGGCAGGGGTCCCGTATTGGCGGGCCAGCTCGGTGACCGATACCCCTCCGATGGACAGTTCGCCGGTGTCGGAAATGGTGGATTCCTCCGGGAGGATTTCCATCAACAGGTTGAGGTCCGGATGTTGCAACTGCTGGGTGACTGTCATGGTGAGGTGCCGTTTTCCTTTGTGCCTGACTGGTGGCTGCCGAGGCAACAACCGGGAACGAATCTGATCTGCGTCAACTGTAGGATTGACTTCACCGAAAAAATTCGTAGATCCGACCAAGCTTCAAGTCGGTTTATTGTCAGGTCCGCTAAAGACGTGGGCGGCACGGAAGGAACGGACCTCGTTGAACAGCAACGGACAACCACTGACCCTGGCCGGGCTCCTGGAGAGCCTGGGCGCCCCGCTGTTGACCCCGCTGACCGGGATGCAAGGACTGGATGCCTCGATTTCCGTCCCCGTCATCCACGACCACCTCGACCCGCTGCCGGAAACCCCCGGCGGGATCCTGCTGCTGGTGGGCATGGCACCGAACCACGAGGACCTGACTGCTTTGATTGCGCGCTCCGCCGAGCACGGGTTCAGCGCGGTGGTGATCAAGGGCCACGGGACGGAACCGGATGCGGCGCATCTGGCCACGGCGGGTTTGCCCATCCTGGTCGTGGACGACCAGGTCCCCTGGCTGCACCTGGACAATCTCATTACGGCGGTGACCAGCGGCCGCCCTGCGGGCAGCAATGCCGCCAGCTCCCACGGCGAGGACCTGTTCGTGCTGGCCAACGCCTTGGCCACGGCAACCGATGGCGCTGTGGCCATCGAGGACCTGGACCAGAACATCCTGGCCTATTCGAACCTCGAGCGGCATGTGGTCGATCCGTTGCGCCGCAGCGGGATCCTGGCCCGGCAGGTGCCCGAAATGGAAAAGAACATAGACCAGTACCGGGCCGTGATGCTCACCGATTCGGTGGTCCATTTCCCTTACGATCCAAGCGACGGTGAATTGCCCCGATGCGCAGCGCCGGTGCGCGCCGGGCGGCAAATGCTTGGCTCGATTTGGGTGATCGAGGACAAGGCACCACTGGGTCCGGACGGGGAGGCCGCCATCCTGGAAGTCGCCCGGCTCGCGGCCATCCACATTCTGCGTTCGCAAAACGCGGTGGACCTGGAACGCCAGGTCCGCACCGAATGGCTGCGATCGGCGCTGGAAGGCCACGGTTCCGACCCGGCAACCTCGGCACGCTTCGGACTCATGGAGGGCATGTCCCCGGTCCTGTTGGGTTTCATGTTTGCCACGGTGCCCACGGGCCAATCGCGCGGCAACGCGTTGCCGCTGACTCGCCAGCTGGCCATTGCCGCCGAGCAATACTGCTCGATCTTCCACCCCAATGTCTCTTCGGTGGAATCCGGGAGCATGGTTTACGTCCTGGTCCCGGCCATTGGCTCGGAGCAGGCTGCCATGCGCCTGGCCAGCGGCGCCGCCACCGCCCTGGCCGCCCGATTGGGGTTCCAGGTCGATGTCGCCGTGAGCTCCGTGGAAGGAAGTTCCCTGGGGCTGGCCGAATTGCGCAAGGAGCTCGAAGACGTGGTGCGGGTGATGGAAAGCCCCGGCCCCCACCAAGGCGCCGGCCGCGTGGTGGGAACCAAGGAGGTGAACGCCGCATTGGTACTGAACCAATTGGCGCGCGTTCTGCGGGCGCGGCCGCGGTTGGTGCATCCAGGGGTGCGGGAATTGCTGGAAAACGATGCCGCTGCCGGAACCGAGTACAGGGCAAGTCTGTGCGCATATTTTGCCGCGACAGGCGACGTGGCGGCGGCCGCCCGGAGATTGAACGTGCATCCCAACACGCTGCGGTACCGGATCAAGCGCGCCACCGAGCTGTTCGGACTGGATTTTTCAACCGGTGACGAGCAGCTGGCGTTGTGGGTGCAATTGCGTGTGGCGACAAACCCCACGGCCTAAAAGCTCACGGCGGGGCGCAGGCCGGTGCGGCCATGGACCCAGCGCAACACAACAATGACGCAACGTTGTTCCACATGGACTGTCCCGCAGTGCCCCGGCCGTGGAGACTGGGGCCATGACATGGAAGGGTGCCACGGCTTCCGGCTCGGCGGCATGCGCACGGGCACTGCTGGTGGCCGCCGTTGGGGCGGGTGCGTTGTTGGGCGTTTCCGGGTGTTCCGTCATCCTCCATTCGTCCCGGCCCTGCATGCCACCCAATTACACCTTGGATTCCCTGGTCATTGCCCCGGGTGGAACCCTGCGGATTTCGGCTCCGGATGCCACGTGCGACCCGCGCTACGGCGAGGATGCGAAGGTGCGCATCGACCTTGTCAACGGGCACCAGGACGTCCTGCTCACGGAGCTGGCCCCCATGTCTGACGCCGGAGCCTTCACCCACACCATGGAGATCCCGGCCTCGCTTACGCCAGGCACCTACGGCATCTCGGCCGCCCCCGATCGCGTGGATTGGTGCGACGACACCGGACACAACAACCGGGTGGAGAATCCCGGCTTCGGGGACTCCGGGTTGCTCGTGGTGCGGGCAGCCTGCGCCGTGCCCCACGTGGATTTCCGGGTCACCAGGTAGCGGCAGAGCAAAGCTGTCGCCGCTTTGGCTATGGCTTCTTCTGTTCTTTGCCCTGCGGGGCCGGAACTGACCCAACCCGCTCGAGCGCCTGCGGCAGGTACTTGCGGGAATTTGCCCCGATGAAGGCCAGCGACACTAGGCACAACACCAGCATTCCGGCCATGATCCAAGCTGTCTGGACCCACTGCGCGGTGAAGGCAACCACCGTCGGGGCCAGGAATCCCACGTAGGCCAGCGTGTAAAAGAACCCCGTGAGCTTGCCCAATTCGTGTGCCGCCGCCACGCGCTGGATCTCCAGGAGCCCACCGACCATGAGCAGGCCGTTGGCCGAGCCAAGGATGGCAGAGGCGACCAGGCCCAGTGCGGGGCTGGCCGCAAGGATCGCGCCGAGCACGGCCGCCAGACCCAGGAATGCAGCCATCGTCCCGGTCAGCAACGAGCGTGCGTTTCGGACGGTATCCAGCCGGCGTGCAAGCGGTTGGATCAGCACGCTGCAGCCCAGGGTGATGGCCACGGCCGCTGTGGCGTATGCGAGCCGCCCGGCTCCCAGGCCGGGGATGACGGCCGGCACGACGGCAAAGCCCGTGGTGCCCGCCGCGAACACCCACAGGGCAGCAGGCGCCACCACCAGCCTGAATCGCTTGCGTGCCTCGGGATGCGGGGCCGGGCCGGAAACGGGCGAACCCGGGGCGGTTCCCCCGGCGCGGGTCTCGGGCAGCCGGGCCACCACAAAAAGCAGCGGGATGCACAAGACAATGTGCAGTGCGTAGGGCAGGATCGCCGGGGCTGGAGCATAGTTGGCCAGCAACCCGCCGACGACTGGACCGAGCCAAAAGCCGGCGCTGGTCAGCAGCGAGGCGCGCCGGGCTCCGGATCCCGCCACCGAGTCCAGGTCCCACGGCGCCTGGGAGAGTTCCTTGACCCAACTGGTGGCAGCGGCCATCGCCAGGCCCGTGGCAATGCCTGCCATGAAGCGGCCGGCGAAGAGCGGCAGGGTGCCGATGACCGACCCCATCATGGCCACGTTGGCCGCCATGGACAGGGCGATGGCAAAGAGCGTGACGGGCTTGCGGCCGGTCTTGTCCGAGTGCCTGCCGCCCCAGAGCAGCGCCGGCACCAGGCCCACGACGTAGATGCCAAGCATCGAAGTCACCATGACCTCGGAGAAGCCGTGCTCCTGCCGGTAGAACACCAGCAGGGAAACGAATTGGTTGGCACCCCAGCCCACCATCATCAGGCTCAGCGCAGCGGGGAACCAGGGTTTCCTGTGTACGGGTTGGGCTGACACTTCCCTGCCTTCGATTCAATCAAGGCCTGCGGCGCTCGAGGTCCTTACCAGCGGTCGGTCACGAGCGCTTCTTGGCCTAGTCTGCCACGGTGCCGAACGGGTTGCCCGATCCGTGACTTGCCCCTCAAGCCGGTCCCGGCCCGGGCGCGCGCGCCGACGAGGCTCGCGCGAGAGACTATCCTTGGTCGACTACCGACAGGAGCAGAAATCATGAAGTTGCCCGTTGCCGAATTGCACATCCACCTCGAAGGGACGCTGGAACCCGAAGCCATCCTGCGCCTGGCCGAGCAAAACGACATCAAGTTGCCCTGGCCTTCCCTGGAACATCTCCGTGAACAATACGAATTCAGCAATCTCCAGTCGTTCCTGGACCTGTTTTACACCAACCTCGCGGTGCTGCGAACACGGGCCGATTTCCACGAGATCACGCTCGCCTACCTGCGCCGGTCCGATGCCGCCGGAGTCAGGCATGTCGAGCTGTTCTTCGACCCGCAGGCACATCAGGAACGCGGCATCGAGTTGGGCGAGGTCATCGGTGGCATCCGCGCGGGCCTGAAGGAAGGCGAGGAACGCTTCGGAATCACCCACAAGCTCATCGCCTGTTTCTGGCGGCATGCACCGGCCGAATCGGCCATGGAAATCCTGCGCACCTTGGTGGCGGAGGGCCACGACGTCGACGGCATCGGGTTGGACTCCTCCGAGCTCGGCTACCCTCCCATCCTGTTCCAGGACGTCTTTGCTTATGCGCGTGCGAACGGAATGCACGTGGTGGCCCATGCAGGGGAGGAAGGGCCGCCGGAATACATCATCCAGGCCCTGGACCTGCTGAAGGTCAAACGCATCGACCACGGCATCCGCTGCCTCGAGGACGACGCGTTGGTTCAGCGGCTGGTCAAGGAGCGAATGCCGCTCACCGTCTGCCCGCTGTCCAACGTTCGGCTGCGCACCGTGAACACCATGGCCGACCACCCGCTGAAGACGATGCTGGACCGGGGGCTTAACGTCTCCATCCATTCCGATGATCCTGCCTATTTCGGCGGATACCTTGACGCCAACTTCGAGGCGGTGAAGCGGGAGCTTGGCCTGTCAACCAGCGAGCAGGCGACGCTGGCGAAGAACTCGATCGAGTCCTCCTTCCTGGATGAGGCGGGGAAGTCGAGTTTGACAGCCCAGGTGGACGAATGGCTGGCCGCCGAGGGCCAGGACCGGTAAGCGGCCGTTAAAAGAGCCGAGGAAGTACCCGTAAAGGGGAACGGGCACTTCCTTGGCGGATCGAGGACTACGGCTGGTTCCCGGGGAACTGGGTAGTCGGCGTCACGGACTTCGCCGGTGGGAATGGACCCCGGCGACGGCCGTTTTTGGGGCACCAAGGAAGTACCCATATGGGGGAACGGGCACTTCCTTGGCAGATCGGGAACTACGACAGGTTCACGGGGATCCGGGTAGTCGAGGAGTTCCTAGGGAACCAGGTAGTTGCTGTCACGGGCGTCCGTGATCAGCATGTGCCCCGGCGCGTGGCCGATGGCCAACGCCGGCTTGGACTCCATGACCGCCGCCTGCGGGGTGACCCCGCACGCCCAGAACACCGGGATATGTCCGACAGGGATTTCCACGGCGTCGCCGAAGTCCGGTGCGGACAGGTCGGTGATGCCCAGTTCCTCGGGGTTGCCAATGTGCACCGGCGCTCCGTGGACCGCCGGGTAGCGGGAGGTGATGCGCACGGCGTCGGCGACCTGCGAGGCGGGGATGGGGCGCATGGACACCACCATGGGCCCTCCCATGGAACCGGCCGAGGCGCTGCGGATGTTCGTCTTGAACATTGGCACATTCACGCCCTGGTCAATGTGGGCGATCTTGATGCCGCCCTCCATCAGCGCCGTCTCGAAGGTGAACGAGCAACCGACGATGAAGGTCACGAGGTCATCGCGCCAGTATTCGGCCAGGTCGGTCGGTTCCGCGATCTTCACGCCGTTTTCGTAGACCACATACTTCGGCACGTCGGTGCGGATGTCACCGCCGGCCAGCAGCTCCCCGCTGGTCTCCCCCGCGTCCAGCACGCCCAGGATCGGGCAGGACTTGGGGTTGCGCTGGGCGAAGAGCAAGACGTCGAAGGCCTGGTCCTTGGGCACGATGATCAGGTTTGCCTGGGCGTAGCCGAGAGAGAATCCGGCGGTCGGCACCGTCAATCCGTTGCGGAACAGCTCACGTGCCTGCGTGGGGGAAAGTGTTGCGCGTTCCCCGGTTCCGGGTGTCGGAGAATTGGCGGGTGTCATGTTTGCTGGCGTCCTTTCAAAAGGGCGATCGTGGGAGGGCTTTGGCGTGGAGGGCAGGTCCGGCGCGTGGGCTAGGCCCAGAGCTTGGACAGGCCGGCCAGGGAGTTCCAGCCGAGGAAGAGCGTCAGCAGCCAGGTGGCCACGCCGATAAGCAGCAGCCACTTGGGGTAGGCGTAGCCGTGGAGCAGGTCCCGGCGGCGCCAGGCGGCCCAAAGCAGCACCGCGAACCCGAGGGGCAGGATCAGTCCGTTGAAGGCGCCGGCGAAGATCAGCAGCGTCTGCGGGGCCTGGCCCAGGAAGAGGTAGATGACCGCGCACACCGCGATGAAGGCGACGGTGATCAGGTTGCGGGTGCGTTCGGGGGTGGTGGACTTCGTGATGAAGGAAACCGAGGTGTAGGCAGCACCGATCACCGAGGTCAGGGCAGCTGCCCAGAGGATCACGCCGAAGGAACGCATGCCGATGTCGCCTGCCGCGTGCCCGAAGGCCTCCGCCGCCTTGTTGTTGGTGGTCAGTACGGCTCCCCCGGCAACGACGCCGAGGATGGCCAGGAAGAGCAGGACGCGCATCACGCCGGTGACGATGATGCTCAGGATCGAGGCATTGGTGATGTCCTTGACGTTCTCGATTCCGGCGGCGCCGGAGTCGAGCATGCGGTGGGCGCCGGCGTAGGTGATGTAGCCGCCGACGGTGCCTCCGATCAGGGTGGTGATGATCAGGAAGTTGATGTTCTCCGGAAGGACGGCGTTCTTCAGGGCTTCGCCCACCGGGGGTGCGGCGACGATGGCCACGTAGAGCATCAGCAGGATCATGATCGCGCCGAGCATGACCACGATCTTGTCCAGGGCCATGCCGGCGCGCTTGGAGAGGAAGATCAGGATGGCCACGACGGCGGAAATGATGCCGCCGATCTTGGGGTCGAGCCCCATCATGGCGTTCATGCCCAGGCCGGTTCCAGCGATGTTGCCGATGTTGAAGACCATGCCGCCGATGAAGACCAGGGCCGCCAGGGCCCAGCCGATGCCCGGGAGGATCTTGTTGCCGAGTTCCTGGGCACGCAGGCCCGAGACGCCGATGATGCGCCAGACGTTCAGCTGGACGGCGATGTCCACCAGGATGGAGACGAGGATCGCGAAGGCGAACGAGGCGCCGATCTGGACCGTGAATTCGGTGGTCTGGGTGATGAAGCCGGGCCCGATGGCGCTGGTGGCCATGAGGAACATGGCACCAAGCATTGCGGTGCGCCTGGCTGAAGTGCTGAGCTTCGGTTTCGTGCTTGGAGTGGCCATGATTCCATCCATCGGGTTGCGGGTGACTGTTGTCACAAGTGGGAGCGATGAGAAGTACACTACAGGTTGTTGAACAATCCTGACAAGAGGTTGTTCAACAATTTATTCCGCCCACCTCGTTCCCCGACACCGCGAGCGGGCCTCAAAGAACCCCGAAATCACGGCATGACGAGACCCTCCCCGGAAGAGGCAACCGTGCTTCACCACCGGGGAGGGCCCAACAAATCGCGGCTCAGGCGCCGTGTTCGTACGTAAGACAGTCGGCATTGTCGGCGCCGGGCCCCACCCGCACCGAGTCCGCGGCACACATCAGGTGGTCGTTGTGGGTGCATTCCATCCGCTGGCAGGCGCCAACCGAGGCCAGGATCTTGGGCAGACCGCCATGCATACCGGTGTCGATGAACGTCGCGCACTGGGCGTGGTCGGCATTTCCGCCAATGGTGATCCCGGAGGCCCCGCAATGCGTGTGGTCGTTGAACGAGCAATTGGATACGGAACATTCGGTAACGGGCACGGTGACTGTCATGATGCACTCCTCGAACCTGCGGTCACGCGGAATTCGGACCGCTTTGGGTACCACGGTAACCCCAAAGCACGCCCGGAAATTAGTGCCGTTTACGGGCCCTAATCGGGACCCTTGCTACCCACGGGTACGCTCGTTTGTGGATTCAATTCCGCGCGCTGAACATGCCCAAATCCCGCCCGCACACCTCGGTCGCGGTGACGGGCCTCACGCACACGACCTGTGTCCGGCTGTAATCTGAGCAAGTGAAGTTTCTCAATGATCTGCAGCCAGCCCACGACCTGACCTACAACGACATCTTCATGGTTCCCTCCCGGTCGGCGGTGGTCTCCCGGTCCGGGGTGGACCTCGCCACGCCGGATTCCGTGGGAACCTCCATACCGCTGGTCATCTCCAACATGACAGCGGTGGCCGGCAAGCGCATGGCCGAAACCGTCGCCCGCCGCGGCGGGATCACGATCCTGCCCCAGGACATCTCCCTGGCTGCCTTGCAGGACATGGTCTCGAGGGTGAAACGGGCCCACACTGTCTTCGAAACCCCCATCACCGTGGACGTCAACGACTCGGTCTCCACCGCCCTGGCATTGCTGGGCAAGCGCTCGCACGGCGCGGCAGTGGTGCTCGAGGGCCATCGCCCGGTGGGCATCGTCGCGGAAAAGGACTGCCTCGAGGTCGACCGCTTCACCCCGATCCACCAGGTCATGACCTCCGAAATCGTCACCGTGGACAAGGAAACGCACCTGGACTCGGTGTTTGAGACGCTGTCGACTCGGCACCTCGGCATGGTCCCGGTGCTCGACGGCGAGCACCTCGCAGGGGTGCTGACCCGCAAGGGTGTGCTGCGTTCGGGGCTCTACACCCCGGCGGTGGATCCCGACGGGCGGCTGATGGTCGGTGCCGCCGTGGGCATCAACGGAGACGTCGGCACCAAGACCCGCGAACTGCTCGAGGCCGGCGTGGATGTCATCGTCCTGGACACCGCCCACGGCCACCAGGAAAGGATGATCGAGGCACTGCCCCTGGCGGTCGCGGCCCGCGACGAGTTTGCCCTGCGCACCGGGCGCCGGATCCAGATCGCGGCGGGCAACGTGGTCTCCGCCGCCGGCACCCGGGACCTGGCAGCGGCCGGGGCCGACATCCTGAAGGTCGGGGTGGGGCCCGGGGCGATGTGCACCACCCGGATGATGACGGGGGTGGGACGCCCGCAGTTCTCCGCGGTCCTCGAATGTGCCGCCGCCGCACGTGAAGCAGGCGTCGAGGTATGGGCGGACGGCGGGGTCAAGTACCCGCGCGACGTGGCCCTAGCGCTGGCCGCCGGGGCCGCCAGCGTGATGGTCGGATCCTGGTTCGCCGGGACCTACGAATCGGCAGGGGACCTGGTCTCCGACGGCGAGGGGCGCCTGTACAAGGAAAGCTTCGGCATGGCCTCGGCCCGCGCGGTGCAGCAGCGCACCCGGCACCAGTCAGCCTTTGAGCGGGCCCGCGCAGCGCTCTTCGAGGAAGGGATCTCGCACTCCCGCATGTACCTTGATCCGCACCGGCCGGGCGTGGAGGACCTGATCGATTCGATCGTTTCAGGAGTCCGCTCCGCCTTCAGCTACGCCGGAGCCGCCTCGATTGCCGAGTTCCGCGAACGCGTCATCGTCGGGGTGCAGTCCGCCGCCGGTTACGAAGAGGGTCGCCCGCGCGAGGTGTCCTGGTAAAACGGGGCTACAGCCAGGGCACGGCGCCCTGGCTGTGCTCGAAGACCAAGGAGGTCTGGGTGGTGGCCACCGCGGGGTTTGCCGACAGGTTGTCGAGCACGAACTCGCGCACGTCCTTGGAGTCACGCACGGCGACATGGATCAGGAAGTCGTCGACTCCGCCCAGGAAGAAGAGCTGGGTGACCCCGGGCTTGGCACGCATTTCCTCGGCAAAGCTCGACATGAGGTGGCGGGCGCCCGGGCGGATCTTCACGAAGATCAGTGCCTCGAGCGCATGGCCCAGGACCTCGGGGTCGATTTCCAGGGTGAAGCGGCGGATGACCCCGGCCGAGCGCAGGGCGTTGAGCCGTGCCAGGCAGGTCGAGGGGGCGATGCCCAGTTCCTCGGCCAGCGAGTTGTTGGTGCGGCGCGCGTTCTCCGTGAGCATGCGCAGCAACCCGCGGTCGATGTCATCCAGCTCCACGGGGCCGGCCTGGCGAGGAGTCCTTGTCGTGATGGCCACGTCGATACCCAGCTTTCGCAATAATTCATTGGTTTCCTGAATACTACCGATGAATATTTGCCAAGGTCCTCAACCCGCTGCAGGAAGGGTGTGGCAGGTCCCTGGATTCTTGTCGGAATCGCCACTGGCGAGACGGCCCCCTGGCCGGGGCCGTTCCTCAGGAGTCCTTGCGGCGGTGGCGGATCCACGCCAAGGTGGCAAGGAGAAGGACCAGTGCCGCGGCAACGATCCACTGCCAGCCCAGCGCCAGCCACGCATGGATCACCGCCATGCCCACGGTGGAATAGATGGTGGCCCAGATCAGGCACCCCGCCACGACCGCCGGAAGGTAGCGCAGCACCGGCATCCGGGCGACACCCGCGCTGGCGTTGACGGCGGTCTGGATCCCCACGGTCATGAAGGACAGTGGAATGGCAAACACGCCCCAGCGCTGGATGAAGCGTTCGGCGCGTTGGTAGATCGGGCCGGTCAGCACGTGCTGGAAGCGCGTGTGCTCCACCCCGGCGGCAATGCCGCGGCCAATCCAGTAGGTGGTGTTGGCCCGGGCCATGGACAGCAAAAAGAGAAAAGCAAAGGCCCAGCCAAAGGGTGCGTCGCGTAACCAAGCCATGCGTAACAGCCTAGCCGTGCAAACCCGGCCGTCAGGGTTTTAGTGAGCCACCAGACAGGGCCGGAGGTGTCTGGCCCTGTCTGGTCAATGCAGTTACGGTACGGAGCGGATGTTCCGTACCAGAAGTGCACCGAAGATCCCGATGACAGCGGCGACGATGAACAGGGCCGTGTAGCCGCCCAACACCGTCACGGCGAAGAATGCCAGTGCCGGGGCGATGACCTGGGGCAGGGAGTTGGCCACGTTGATCACGCCCATGTCCTTGCCGCGGGACTTGGCCGAGGGCAGGACCTGGGTCAGCAGCGCAAAGTCCACGGCCAGGTACGCGCCAAAGCCGAGCCCCAGGACGCCGGCGCCAATGATCGCGCCGGTGAAGTTTTGCGACACCGCAATGATTAGCGCGGAACAGGCCACGACGATCGAGGAGACGATCACGAAGATCTTCCGCTTCCCGGACCTGTCGCTGATTGGCCCCAGGATCACGGCGCTGATGATGACCATGACCGCGTAGATGCCGGTCAGGATCAGCACGCCTCCGGCGGGGTCGGGGTATTTGACGACATCGGTGAGGAAGAAGAGCAGGTACACGATCGTCATCTGGTTGCCGGTGTTCATCATGAACCGGGTCAGCCAGGCCCACCCGAAGTCCCGGTGCGTCATCGGGTTGATCCAAAAGCCCTTGGCGAAGTCCAGTAGGTTGAAGTCCGGGCGGAACTCGCGCGGCAGCTGCGGGTCGTCGGAACGCAGTAGGTAGGGAATGACGGAAACGAGCAGGGCAGCGGCGCAGATGATGTAGCCGACCGCGATGTTCCCGGTGATCACGAAGCCCACCACGGCTCCCATCAGGATGCCGACGGTCTGCCCCATGGCCGCCAGACCGCCAATGCCGCCGCGCCGGCGTTCGGGCACGCGGTCGGGGATCGTGGCGGTGACCGCCGAATAGGCGGCATTGGCACCGGCCTGCAGGCCGCACCAGCCCAGCAGCATCAGCCCGACGGTGGTGGCCCCGGAAAGCATCAACAGCGAGGCCGCGCCCAGGATGGCTCCGGCGAGGATCCAGGGCGAGCGGCGGCCCATCTTTGAGACCGTGCGGTCCGACAGCGCCCCGAAAAGTGGATTGGCCACCAGTGCCACCGATGCGCCGCAGGCGGTGACCAGCGACAGGATGGCTTCCTTGGACCCCGCATCGATCGCCGTGGCCTGCAGCCCGAGCAACACGTTGATGGGGGCAAAGAAGACAATGTTGATGCCGATGTTGATCGCGACAATCGAGGTGACCCAGCTGCGCTTGACGTCCTTGGTCGGCGAGCGCAGTGCCTCGGGAAGTCCCGCCTCGCCGCCTCCGGCAAGGGCCGTGGGATCGTTGGGGTTGGCTGGCACCTAGAGCACGCCCGAAAGCATGCCAGCCCCGGTGCCGACGACCAGGGCGGTAATGAGCAGCCAGGTGATCACTTTTACGCGTTTGCGAATCGATTCCATAATGCATTTATCGTAGGCGAGATTCACCGCCGTTGCCCATTCAAGAAGACGGCATGGCATGGTGTGTAGCGGCTTTCACCCTCAGGGCGGCTTAGGCTGGGACCATGAGCGAAACCGGTTCCGAGGCGGCCCTGTGGGCACCGCGCCACAGCGGCTGGAAGCTGGCGCACCATCTCTTGCCTTCCTTTGTGTTGTTTGCCTTCCTTGCCGGCACCGGGATCTACGCCGCGCTGCATGCAAGCCCGGTGCTCTCCACTGCCCTGATCGCCAGCGCCCTGGCGGTGATGCTGGGCGTGGCCGCGGCCTTCCGCCGGACAACCCTGGATCGCGCTGCGGGCACCGAAGCAGTCCTGACCACCACGGGGCAGCGCGCCGCCACGTGGTTCCCGATGTTCCGGACCTCGGCCAAGTGGGCCGCGGTGGTGATGGGGCTGGCGGTGGTGATCCTGGTGGCCACCGTGGCGTTGAGCGCCAGGCTGCTGATCATCCACAGCTACGAACCAATGGCGCTCATTGTCTTGCTGGCGATTTTCCTGCTGGGCACCGGCGTGTACGTCTTGAACCGCGGGATCCGGCTAGGGCGCATTGCGGCAACCGCCCAGGAACCCGGTGTCTACCTCACGCGCAGCCGCATTGTCCTCTATGGATCGCGCGGTACCCGGGAGATCTACTGGAACGACGTTACCGGCATCGAGGCGACCGATCCCGCGCGGCGCAGGCCGCTGGGCAAGCGCGGCCCGGCCTGGATCGTGGTGCGCCAGAAGGCGCCGGTGCCCGCGGCCCGGGCGGGCAGGGTCGTGATCCTGGTCCATGAGCTCGCGGCCAACCCCGACCAGCTGTTACGCACCCTGGAACACTATTGGGCCAATGCAGCCGACCGGGCCGAGTTGGGCACCGACGAGGCCCTGGTGCGCGTGGTTACATTCCTTCCGGAGTCCTAGCCAGGTTCCTCAGGCCGGGGTTCCCGGGTACAGGAGCACGCGCCCGTCCATGACCTCGACCCGGTGGGTGCGCGCGTCGCCGGTAGCCGGCAGGCAGAGCACCTTGCCGTCCCTCAGGCGGAAGCGTGAGGAATGCAGCGGGCACTCGATCTCCTCCCCCTCAATCCATCCCTCGGACAGGGATGCAACCTCGTGCGGGCACTGATCATCCAGCGCGTAGTAGTCTCCGCCCTCGGTGCGAAAGAGGCCAATGTCATCCGGGTACCCGCTGGTTTCGCCCGGGACGAGCAGGGTGGTTCCGGGTTCCAGCAGGTCAGCCTCGCCCAGGTCCACCGCGCGCGGGACCGGACTGCGTCCGGGGTTTTCGGTGTCCATACGTCTCCCGCCTTCCCGTGGCCAACCGTGTGCGCCGGGGCTCCGGTGCGCCCCTCCAGTCTTGCCGCGCGAAAGGGCAGGGGCAAGGGCGAGGGAATCTAGCGCGCGAGCTTCTTCAGCGGCACGCCCGGGTCGGCGAGCGACACCGGCTGGACGATGATGCCCTTGTCGATGATGCGCCGCGCCGCCCTGATGGTCAGTCCCCCGTCGATTGCGGCGGCACCCAGCATCCGCCCGTCGGCCGCGATCCGGAAGGCCGCCACCGGCTCGCCGTCGTTCATCCGCAGGATCGTGGTGCCCTCGGCGTTCATGTCCCCCACGCCCTCGACGTGGGTGCCGTGGCGGTCGGACCAGAACCAGGAGGCGCCATGCACCGGAAGTTCCTGCTCCAGCAGGGCGGCGGCGGCGGTCGCCCCGGTGTTCATGGCGTGTTCCCAGTGTTCCCCGCGGCGCAGCAGCGTTCCGTCGGCGTTCCGGGTGCGGGCCATGTCGCCCACGGCGAAGACCCCGGGGTGGGAGGTGCGCTGGTTCGTATCGACCAGCACCCCGTTGTCGGTTTCCAGTCCCGCCGCCTGCGCCAGCTCGGTGTTGGGGATGATGCCGATGCCCACCAGCACCTCGTCGCAGTCAACGACTTGGCCGTCGGCCATTTCCAGCCGGTGCCCGCCCTGGGTCCGCGCGATGCCCACGGGGGTGCCGTGGATGACGGTGATCCCGGCGTCGCCATGCATGGCGTGCAGGCGCCGGGCCAGCTCCGGGCCGACGGCAGGGACCAGCGGCGGGTCGACGGGGTCCACGAGCGTGACCTCGGCGCCAAGCGCCAGGGCGGAGGAGGCGACCTCGGCGCCGATGAGGCCTGCCCCGACAATGACCAGGCGCGTCCCGGGTACGATCTTGGTCCGCAGCCTGTCGGCGTCCTCTTTGTTGCGCAGCACCAGCACCGAGCCCAGGTCCCCGCCCCGGATCGGCAGCGGGCGCGCGGAGCCGCCGGTGGCCAGGACCAGGCGGTCGGCGTGCAGCCTCTGGCCGTCCTCCAGTTCCACGCCCAGGGGCTCAAGTTCCAGGGCGCGCACCGTGGCGCGGACCAGGCCGACGCGGTATTCGGTGAACCAGGCTGCGGGGGCCAGTTCGATGCCCGCTGCGTCCTTGTCCCCCAACAGGTAACCCTTGCTCAAGGGCGGACGGTCGTAGGGGATACCTGCCGGGTCGATGATGTCCAGCCTGCCGGCGTATCCACGGGAGCGCAGGTTCTGCGCCACGGTGAACCCGGCCAGGCCGCCGCCAATGATCAGGATGGATTGAATGTTCATGGGTGTTGCCGCTCCGTCAATGTGCTCGTTCTTGTATTTACCGGCGGGCAAATCGTGCTGGCTTGCCTGCTTCTCTCCTAATCATCCCGCGGAGCGCGCTCCCCGGGGAACTTCGTGGCGGGCAAGGGGGGTGCGGACCCGGTGTCAGGAATCTGCAGCGGTCGCCTCGGCCAGCCGTTTCAGTTCCCTCAGTTGCTTGCGCATCATCAACAGGTCTCCCCACGCCAGCGCTTATCTCTGAAGCTCCTTGAGCGGACCGTTGGCAGGTGGAACCACCAGCTGCACGGCAAGCCGGGACCCCTCACCCAGCCGCTCGACGCCGTAGTGAATCGTCATCCGCCCCAAGAGGCCCATCCGGGATTCACCGCTCATGCCAAGGGTCATCGAGGTTCCCGGCACAACCGCGGTGACAGTGAAGAACCGCATGACGCTGTCGCCGACCCGGACGTCGAGCAGACCACGGTCAAAAGTTTGCGGGCTGCGCCGCCCGAAGTTGTCGAGCAGGTCGTAGCTGTGGGGCGCCACCCGCAGTTGCGTGACCCAGCCAAAAAGGCTGTCCGCCGGCGCGTCGACGACGATGGCCCGAAACCAGTGTTGTCCCGGGCCTAGTGCAGTGAACGGCTGCGCCGCAAGGTCGTTGCCTGTGCTTCGCGGTTCCGGGTACCAGCACCAGGGCGCACGCCGCGGAGGCGAGTCCGGGCCCTCCGGCCCAATATTCCTCACGCGACCGTCCCCGCTTCGGTTACCCCGGGGTCCGACCCAGGCGCCCTGTGGCCTTGCGGGTGGAGGGCCAGGCGGCAAGAATCGATGCGGGGCCGGGCGTTGCCCGGGCTTCTCGTCCGGGACATTCTCTGCCGGGGTCCTCATGCTGCGGATCCTTCCACCACGGGGAACAGCTTCCACAGCCAAATCTACGCCCCGACCCCGCCCTCTCCAGACGGGCGGCACGGGATTCGGGGCAATTCATATTGCACTAATGCAAACTCTTCCAACTCGACCGCAGGTTTACACCGGTGACACGGGTTCAGCACGGCCGATTGCGTGCCGCACCTTGGCACGCCCCATCCCCGGGCACCCGATGGCGCGTCTAGGGTGGAGCTAAACCGCCTTACGGCTCACCGACTGATGCAGGAGTTCCCACGATGACCGTCACCCAGATCCCCGAATACACGACCGACGCCTTCTTCGGCCTCGAAGACAAGTGGCTGGAAACGGCCGAGGGCGAAATCACCCACTACCACGAGCTCGGGCAGGGCACCCCGATCCTCTTCCTCCACGGCTCCGGCACCGGCGTGACCGCCGCAGCCAACTGGTGGCTGAACCTCCCCGAACTGGCCGAATCCGGCCGCTGCATCGCCATCGACTCCGTCGGCTACGGCCAGACCGTCGTGCCCGAGGGCATCGAATACGGCATCAAGGAATGGGTCCGCCACTCCGTCCGCGTGCTGGACGCCCTGGGCATCGAGAAGACCTGGATCATCGGCAACTCCATCGGCGGCTGGGTCGCCATGCAGTTCGCCATCGACTTCCCCGAGCGCCTGCTGGGCATCGTCTCCATGGGCACCGGCGGAGCCAAGAAGACCGCAGCCCTCTCCGGCCACGCCAAGCCCGAGCTCTCCGAGGCCGGCATCCGCCGCACCCTGGAGCAGTTCGTCGTCGACAAGTCCCTGGTCACCGACGAACTCGTCTCGCTGCGCTATGCCTCGGCCCTGAACGACACCGCGTCCGACCGCCTCGTCGACGTCGTCACCGCCCGGGACCGCGACCGCGACGCCCTCCCCCTGGACTTCGAGGTCCTGGGCAAGCTCCAGATCCCGGTGCTCCTGGTCCACGGCATGCAGGACGTTGTCATCCCCGTGACCCGCACGCACGAACTGCAGGCAGTCATCCCCACCGCCGACTCGCACATCTTCAGCCAGTGCGGCCACTGGTCACAGGTCGAACGCGCCAACGAATTCAACCAGGTCATCAAGGCCTACCTCGCACTGCACATGGCCAAGTAGTTTCGCCAAGCAGCCGCCCGGAAGCCCCGCCCGTCCACACCAGGACTGAACTGCTCCCCGAAAGTTGGACTGAATAATTCAGATCCTTACTTTCGGGGAGTTTTTCATGCGTCAAAATAGTTCATTGACCGCCGAGCAGCGGCTGGCTGCCGTCGATCTTTTCGAGCAGGG
>NZ_JBKKAP010000086.1:0-8633 GCF_046714615.1 Paeniglutamicibacter sp. | reverse complement strand
TGACTTGCGCGGCGCCCCCGGGAAGGGGTGTTCGCCGGGGGTTAAATGGCCGTTTGGCGCCGGGTTTCCCGTGGTGCAATCGGGCCTTTTCAAGGGGGGGTTGACCCTGCCCGAGGAAGGGCGGCAGCGTCGTCGAGGCCAAGGCCTAGGCCTAGGCCTTGGCCTTGGCGTTGCGTCCCAGCACGAAGGAGTCCTCGAGTCCTTCCAGGGGCCCGGCCAGCGGGTCGTCGATCCCGTCCGCACGCACCACGTCGCGTCCCGGGTTCCGGATGTCGCCGATGATCTTCACGCAGATGTAGACGAGCATGCCCATGTGCGCGACGATGCCGAGCCCGTAGAAGATTTCGATCATCCAGTTGCCGCCGAAGTACTCAAGCCCGCTGACCCACTTGGCGCTCCAGAGCCAGACGAAGACCCAGTGGAACACCTCGATGCCCTGCCACACCAGGAACTCGCGCCACTTGGGGCGTGCCAGCACGTAGAGCGGAATCAGCCACATCACGAACTGCGGCGAGTAAACCTTGCCCAGCAGCAGGAACGCGGCGACGATCAGGAACGCGAGCTGGGCCATCCGCGGGCGGCGGGTGGCAGTCAGCCCCAGCCAGGCGATGCCAAGGCAGGCCACGCCGAAGAGCCCATTGGACAGGTATGACATCGTCGAGCCGTCCATCCCGGTCCACACGAACGCCAGCCACATCGAGGAGTTGCCGGCCGGCCGGTCCCCGGAGAAGGTGTAGAAGCGGCTCCACTCGTCGAACGCGGTGATCATGAACGGCACGTTGACCGCCAACCAGGCCGCCGCGCCGGAAGCCAGCGAGACCCAGAAGTGCCGCATGCGCCCGGTGCGCAGGCACAGCACCAGGATCGCCCCGAAGAGGAAGAAGGGGTAGAGCTTGGCCGCCGCGCCGAGTCCCAGCAGCACCCCGGCCAGCACAATGTGCTTGCGCGAGAAGGCCAGCAGGCCGCACATTGCCAGCATCACGGCCAACAGGTCCCAGTTGAGCTGGCTGGTGAGGATGATGCCGGGGGCCAGCGCCACCATGATCGCGTCCCGGCTGCGGTGCCGCGCGGCGTAGGCCACTGCAACCACCACGGCTGCCCAGCAGATGAAGGACACCGCGGAGTTCACGTCGAAGTAGGCCAGCTGGCGCTCGGGGCTGAATCCGATGCCGGGAATCACCAACGCGGTGAGCCCGGCCATGATGGCCAGCAGCACCGGGTATTCCAGCGCCTGTTCGGCAGGCAGTCCGGTGAAGTACGGGAAGAGCTTGTCCGCCATGCCACGGGTGCCAAAGAGCTGGGTGAAGTCCGAATAGCAAAGGTGCAGGTGCTGTTCGGCGTCGGGCCACCCGTTGATGCGGCACCACTGCTTGGTGAGCACCGCGATGGACGCGCCGATGACGGTGAGCACCAGCAGCCCGATGATGATCGGGCGTGTGGTCTCGC
The DNA here is from genome assembly GCF_046714615.1 of Paeniglutamicibacter sp. NCBI lineage: Bacteria > Bacillati > Actinomycetota > Actinomycetes > Micrococcales > Micrococcaceae > Paeniglutamicibacter > Paeniglutamicibacter sp. The sequence goes on along the minus strand of NZ_JBKKAP010000086.1, from coordinate 7,187 downwards.
GGGCGTTGAACAGGTTCTTGACCGGTTGCATCACGATCCGGTTGCCTCATTTCTAGGGGTCTTCGGGGTTTGGAAAGTTGGGGGCCGGGTCATTTCTTGCCCGGCAGCAGCGGCCGGCGCCGGTCGGCGCCGAAGATGGACGCGGTCTTCGGGTCGATGAACACCAGGTAGCCCATATAGGCCAGGCCGATGGCGGCGGCGAAGAGGCGCACCCAAACCAAGGAGAACCACTGGCCGATGGACAACTGGTCCACCACCCCGGAGAGCAACACCAGCAGGCACAGGATATACAGGGCGCGCTCCCAATTGACCGGGTAGCGCCGGCTCAGCGCGAAAAACGGGATCAGCCACAACAGGTACCAGGGCTGGATGATGGGTGCCAAAACGACCGCGGCACCCAGGGCGTAGCCGGCATAGAGCAGCGGGGGCCCGGCCGGCCGGCGGATCGCGAGCCAGAACACGATGGCCAGGGAAGCGAACCGGAAGATCGCGAACACGATTGAGGCGATGAATTCCAGGTTCCCGCCGGCCAACGAGCCGATCCAGCCGGCGAGCATGCCCAGCAATCCCACCGGCGCATAGGGGAAGGCGGCGGATCCGGCACCCGCCATGGCCGCGATCCAGCCGAACCAGAGCCCCGAGGCCGCACCCAGCAGCGCCATCACGCCCGCCGCCACGGCCCCGGTGTACGCCCAGGCGCGGATCTTTCTGCCAGTCCCCGCGTTGCAGGCGACCATCGCCAGGCCCAGGAAGGGCAGCACCAACACCACGATGGGCTTGATGGCGATGGCGGCGGTGGCGGCGAGGATGCCGGCAAGGTGCCGCTTGCGGGCCACCAGCACGAAGCCGAGCAGCACCCCGCCGATCATCAGCCCGTCGTTGTGCACCCCGCCGACCATGTTCAGCAGGAACAGCGGGTTGGCCACCGAGATCCACAGCGGCCACGCCGCATCCCGGCCCCTGAGCCTGGCCAGGGCCACCACGGCCCAGGCGCACAGTGCGACCCCCGCAACTGCCACCAGGCGCATGAGCATGACCCCGTATTCGGGCACCCCGCCGGAGACGAAGTACACGAACCGCGCGTACATCAGGAAGAGCGGTCCGTAGGGCGAGGTGGATTCGGCCCACAGGGAGTCCGAGCCCTGCGCGAACCAGCCCGGCAGCTGCGAGACCCAGTCGGTGTAGGGCGAGAGCCCCGCATGCATGAGCCGGCCCTGGCCCAGGTAGGAGTACACGTCCTTGGACAGGATCGGGAAGGAAAACAGCAGCGGGATCGACCAGACCCAGATGGCCTTGGCGATCACCGCCACGGGGTTGGTCCCGTCGTCCTGGGCGCGCTGGCGCAGCCGCAGCCAGGCACGGAAGAGCAGCATCGAACCCAGGGCCAGCAGCAGCGTGCAGATGATCACCCCGAGCATTTCCACGCGCAGCGGCAGCAGGAACTTCGAGCGGGCCAGCAAGGACTCCTGCGAGCTGGGGATCCAGCCCACACCCCAGGACCCGACCATCACCATGAGCGAGGCGATCAGGCCCTGGGCGATGGCGATGTCGGGGGTGTCCTCCCCGCCGCCGGTGAGGTGGCGCAGGAGCGGGACGCGGGCCCCGCGCTGGCGCAGGGCCTCCAGGGCGCGGGTGGTGCCGGCGAAGCGGCGGCCAACGGCCGCGTCGTGGGGATACGGGGTCCCTGCCGGGTTGCTCACGGGTTCGGCACCTCGGGATCGGTGCGCGGGCCGGGCTCGGGCGTCGTTGTGCCCGGGGACTTGGGCCCTCTGCGCAGCGGTCCGGCGCCGCCGCCGAGCCGCGTCGGCAGCGTCGCAACAAAGAGCTTCTTGGTCCGCGGGTCCAGAAAGGCCAGGTATGCCATCGCCGCCCAGGAGATCCCGGTGGACAGGTGCTTGACCCACGGGTCAAGGTCGGAGAGGAACTGCCAAATGAAGATCTGGTCGGCGGCCCCGAAGGCGATGAAGAACGCGGTGGTGACGTACACCCACAGAAGCTGCCAGTCGTCGCGGATGCCGGTGATCGCAAAGAAGGGCAGCAGCCACAGGATGTACCAGGGCTGGATGATCGGCGAGAGGACGACCAGCGCGGAGAACGCCAGTGCCATGCGCTGGATAAGGTGCGAGGGCTTGCCCTTGAAGATCAGCAGCAGCACCAGCCCCACGGAGGAGAGCCGGCCGATGAGCTTTAGGGCCGGCAGCAGCCAGTCGGTGGGCAGCCCGATGGTCGCCAGCGCCCCGGAGAGCAGGGCGTTCAGCGCGCCCACCGGGGCGAAGATGACGGCTCCGGTCCCGGTGCCCAGCATGACCGAGAGCCAGCCGAAGCCGTAGCCGTTGGCCCAGCCGATGATGGCCATGATGACGGCGACCAGCGACCCGGTGTAGACCCAGTAGCGGATCTTGCGTCCCCAGCCGGCGTCGGACCCTGCCCACAGCAGGCCGATGAACGGCAGCAGGACGATGGTGATGGGCTTGACGCCGATGGACGCGGCGATGAGCACCACGCCGAGCACGCCCCGGCGCGTGGCAGCGTAGTAGGTGCCGGCCAAGGCCAGGCCGATCATCAGCGAGTCGTTGTGGGCGCTGGCCACGAAGCTGATCAAGAACAGCGGATTGGCCACCGAGATCCAGGTGGCCTTGGCGCCGGAGACCTTGTGCAGCGCGGCGATCTTCGGCACGTAGACCATGCACAGGATCACCCCGGCGAAAGCGACCAGACGGAAGAGCAACACCGAGAGGTCGGGGCTCGTGCCCACCAGCCGGTTGACCCAGTACTCCACGTTCAGGTAGAGCGGCCCGTAAGGCGTCTCGGATTCGGCCCAGGTGATGTCGGCGCCCAGCTGGAACCAGTTGTTCAGCGTGGAGATGCCATCGACATAGGGATCCTGGCCGGCCGCCACCAGCCTGCCCTGCCCGATGTAGGCGAAGACGTCGCGGGAGAAGATCGGCAGCGCCAGCAGCATCGGGGCGCTCCACGCCCACACCGCCTTCTTCACGGTCCGCAGCGAGCCCTCGGGCCAGCCGGCCAGCTGCTGGCCCAGCCGCAGCCAGGCGCGGAACAGGATCCAGCAGCCCAGGGTCAGCACGACGGTTCCGGCAACCACGCCCCAGTAGTCGGTGCGGATCGCGATCAGCAGCGGGTAGCGGTTAAGCGGGGAGACGCTGGCCAACCAGCCGATCGCGTAGGAACCCAGCAGGATCATGATCGAGCCCACGGTGCCCTGGATCAACGGCGACAGGTGCGGCCCGCGGCCCGCCTGGCTCGTGGCCCCGACGGAGGATCGCACTGCTTTCATCTGCGCCCCGCTCCTGATTCGTCGTACCTTGGCTGGATCAACCAGGTGTGTGTCGGCAACTGCACCGGCCGGCCGGCCGCGCCCTTGCGGCGCCTCGCGGGCGCGGCAGTGCGCGTAAAAATCAAGTCCGATCCTAGCATCGCCCGCTGGATTTACCCGGGAGGCGGGCCGCCGGTGCGCGGGCTCACACTGCCGCGCGTGCCTGCCCGTCGGCGCGCATGCCCACGGGCACTCATTTGGTCCACCCGGGCACCTGCACCGGGACGCTGTTCCCGGCCCGGCAGCGGGCGTGGCTAACGGGTCGCGGCACCCGGATCTTGCATAGGCTTGGGGCCGGTATATCGAACGATCGCAGAAGTGAGGCAACACCCGTGGGCAGGCGTGCAAAGAGTGTTCGGAATTCGGTGCGCAACCATTCCCTGCTGGGCTGGGGCGTGTTCCTCTCTTTGTTGCTGGGCGTTGCATCCCCGCTCCTGGGCATGAGCACGGTCGCCTCGATCGCGCTGGCCGGGACCGGACTGGTGGTCTTCGTCATGCTGTGGCTGCTCAGCGCGGCGCGCGACTCCTCCAAGTCCTGATCTTCCCCGCCGGATGCCTGGCCGCGCCGGGGTCCGGCCGGGACGGAATCGGGTAAATTGGGGTCCGTGCCTATTTCAGCTGAAAAAATTGTGTGGATCGACTGCGAAATGACGGGCCTGAGCCTGGAACATGATGCGTTGATCGAAGTCGCGGTCCTGGTGACGGACGCCGAGCTCAACATCCTGGGTGACGGGGTCGACGTGGTGATCAAGCCACCCTCCGCAGCCATGGAACAAATGGGCGATTTTGTGCGCACCATGCACACCAACAGCGGGCTGATCACCGAACTGGACGCCGGGCTGGAGATGGCCGACGCACAGAAGGTCGTCATGGACTACATCCGTTCCCACGCCCCGGAGCCCAACAAGGCGCTGCTTGCCGGCAACTCCGTGGGCACCGACAAGAACTTCCTGGCCCGGGACATGCCCGAGATCACCGAGCACCTTCACTACCGCATCCTCGACGTGTCCACCATCAAGGAACTGGCCCGCCGCTGGTACCCCCGCGCATTTTTCCAGGCCCCTGCCAAGACCGGCAACCACCGGGCGCTGGGCGACATCCGCGATTCCATCGAGGAACTGAAGTACTACCGCGCCACCGTCATGGTCCCCGCTCCGGGCCCTGATTCCGCGTCAGCCAAGGCCACGGCGGCCCGAATCGTCGCGCAAAGGCCCGCTGATTAGGCACTGTGGTGCACAACACATGCAAAAGGGCCACTTTCGAGTTGGCGCTCCACCTCAAAATATGTGTATGATAGTTCTCGTTGCCCAGCAGTTCGGAAGTGATTCGGAGCGGCAGGACAGCTAGCCTCAGGGCGAACTTGGTGGGTATAGCTCAGTCGGCAGAGCGTCTGGTTGTGGTCCAGAAGGTCGCGGGTTCAATCCCCGTTACTCACCCCAATGAAGCCGCTCCGGAAGAAATTCCGGAGCGGCTTTTGTCATTCCACGACACATCACGCAATTGCACCGCAGAGAGGGCCGGGCCAGCAGATGGAGCACAGGATCTTCGATCGCGCCAGCGAGATCATGCGTGAAAGCATTGCGACGTTGCTGCTCTCCGGCGCCTGACAAGGCCCCCCTGCCAGCCCCCCCTCTCCCCCATCTAAAAACTCCCACCTGAAAGCCCTAGGAGAAGTCTTGAGTATCCGTCCGGTCACCATTTACGGCGAACCCGTGTTGCACACTCGCGCGCAGGAAGTCACCGAGTTCAACGACGAGCTGCGTGAACTCATCAGCGACATGTACGACACCATGGATGCGGCCCACGGCGTGGGCCTTGCCGCCCCGCAGATCGGCGTGGGGTTGCGCATCTTCACCTACGAATACGAGAACGAGGACGGCGCGCCGCCCCGCGGCGTGGTGGTCAACCCGCGCCTGACCCTGTCCAAGGTGTCGCAGTCGAACCCGGATCCGGACGAGGAGATCGAGGGCTGCCTTTCCGCCCCCGCACTGAATTTCCCGCTCAAGCGCGCCGAGTTCGCCCGGGTCGAGGGGTTCGACGGCGACGGGAACGCCATCTCCTTCGACGCGACCGGCTGGTTCGCAAGGGTCATGCAACACGAGTACGACCATCTGGACGGCTACCTGTACGTCGACAAGCTCAACGAGAAGTGGGCGCGGCGCTGGAAGAAGGCCAAGAAGTCCCTGGGGTGGGGCGTGCCCAACCTGACGTGGATGCCTGGAACCGACGAGGATCCCTTCGGCCACTGATACGCATCCGGTCGCGCTTCCAGGGCCCCCACAACATGGAAGCGGGACCCAAAACCAAAGTGGCCCCTGTCCGCCGGAATCCGGAGGACAGGGGCCACTTTGACTCCCCCGCAGGGGAAGACCAGGCTAGACCGAGGCCGGCTCGGTCACGGCGATGGCAGGAACCGCCAGCGGGTGGGTGCCGGCCATGGTTTCGATGACGCGCACCACCTGGCAGGAGTAGCCGAACTCGTTGTCGTACCAAACGTAGACAACGGCGTTCTTGCCCGTGACGATGGTGGCCAGTCCGTCGACAATGCCGGCGCGGCGCGAGCCGACAAAGTCCGAGGAGACAACCTCGGGCGAATCGATGTAGTCGATCTGCTTGTGCAGTTCCGAGCCCAGCGAGGTTTCACGCAGGAAGTTGTTCAACTCTTCCTTGGTGGTCGCCGTTTCCAGGTTCAGGTTCAGGATCGCCATGGACACATCGGGGGTGGGAACGCGGATGGCGTTGCCGGTCAGCTTGCCCTCAAGCTCCGGAAGCGCCTTCGCAACGGCCTTGGCGGCACCGGTCTCGGTGATGACCATGTTTAGCGCCGCGGAACGGCCGCGACGTTCGCCCTTGTGGAAGTTGTCGATGAGGTTCTGGTCGTTGGTGAACGAGTGAACCGTCTCGACGTGGCCGTGGATGACACCGAAGCGGTCGTTCAGGGCCTTGAGCACCGGGGTGATGGCGTTGGTGGTGCAGGACGCGGCGGTGACGATCTTGTCCTCGGCCGTGATGTCCTTGTGGTTGATGCCGTGCACGACGTTCTTCAGGTCGCCCTTGCCCGGTGCGGTGAGCAGCACGCGGGAAACGCCCTTGGCCTTCAGGTGCTGGGACAGTCCCGCTTCGTCGCGCCAGCGGCCGGTGTTGTCCACCACGATGGCGTTGTTGATGCCGAAGGCGGTGTAGTCGACGGTGGACGGGTCGTTCGAGTAGATGACCTGGATCAGCGTGCCGTTGGCGAGGATGGTGTTGTTTTCCTCGTCCACGGTGATCGAGCCGTCGAACTTGCCGTGGACCGAGTCGCGGCGCAGCAGCGAGGCGCGCTTGACGATGTCGTCATCCGAGCCCCTGCGGACCACGATGGCGCGCAGGCGCAGGCCGTAGCCGCCGCGTTCGATGAGGATGCGGGCCAGCAGGCGGCCGATGCGGCCAAAGCCGTAGAGGACCACGTCGGTCGGCTCGGCGTCGGTGGCGCCGGCTTTGCCGACCTTGTCTCCCAGTTCCCCGGTGAGGAAGGCGGTGAGGTCGGTGGAGCCGGATTCGGTGAACAACTTGTTCAGGCGGCCCAGGTCGATGGAGACGGCTCCGAGGTCCAGCGCCTCGATGGCCTGCAGCATCGGCATGGTCTGCTCCAGGGGGAGCTCCTCGCCTTCGATGCGGCGGACCACGCGGTGGGCCTTGAGGATGTTGATGGCCGACTGGTTGATCAGCTTGCGGCCATAGATGGACGTCACCACGTTGTTGTTGCGGTACAGGCGCCCGATCAACGGGATCATGGCCTCGGCGAGCTCTTCGCGCCCGCTCCATTCCTGTAGGGCTTCGACAGACTGCTGGGTCACTGAAAATCCTTCCAAAT
>NZ_JBKKAP010000085.1:0-22878 GCF_046714615.1 Paeniglutamicibacter sp. | reverse complement strand
TGGCCCATTTAAACTGCACAAACCCACCGGGGGCCCCCCCCCTTCTTTGGGGGGGGCCCACGGCGTTTAAGGGCATCGGCCCAGGAATTTCAGCCCAGGAAAATCATGACCTTCGAGGAGCCCGAGGAACGGTCTGCTGCAAGCGCGAACCCGTCCAGGGCCTTGGCCAACGGGACCTCGTGGGTCATCAGCGGGGAAAGGTCGATGCCTGCGGCCATGAGTTCGAGGGCCTGGGAGATCTCCTCGACGAAGCGGTACGATCCGCGGTAGTCGATCTCGCGGGTCACGATGTTCCCCAGGGCCGCGGAGATTTCCCCGGCGGGCAGGTTCCCGACCTGCACCATGACCCCGCCGCGGCGCACCGCGGCGATGACCGGGCCCAGCGCGCGCGGGGCGCCGGAGGCCTCGATCGCCACATCGACGTCGGTGGGCAGCACGCCTCCTGCGGCAGGGTTCACGCACTGGTCCGCACCCATCCGCGCGGCGATGTCCAGGGCGGCGGCGGAGAGGTCAGCGGCGATGACGCGTGCGGCGCCGGCGGATTTGGCCGCTGCAACCGCGAGTGCACCGATGGGGCCGGCGCCGTTGACCAGCACGGTTTTCCCGCTCACGTCCCCGGCCCGGGCCACCGCGTGCAGTGCCACGGCGAAGGGCTCGGCCAGCGCGGCCTGCTTGAGCGAGACCCCGGCGGGCACGACGCGCAGCTGGTCCGGGCGCACCGCGCGGAAGCGGCTGAAGCCGCCCTGCTCGTGGGGCTCGAACGCCGCGGAGCCGAAGTAGCGCACCTCGGGCCACAGGTTGGTGCGGTCCGCGGTTTCCGCGGGTACGTCGTGCTCGCCAACCAGCGTCGCGGGGTGGATCGTCACCGAGGTGCCGACCTGGATCCCGCGTGCCGCAAGCGACGCGGCGGCATCGCTGCCGAGCTGGGCCACCGTGCCGGAGACCTCGTGGCCCAGGACCAGGGGCGAGGAAAGAACCGCGGTGCCCGAGGCCCCTGACTTCCAGTAGGCGATGTCCGAACCGCAGATCCCTCCCCACTCCATGGCCACCAGGACCTCGGCGTCGCCGCAGACGGGGTCCGCGATGTTCTCGACCCTCAGGTCGTCCTTGCCGTGCACAACTACTGCCTGCATGTGAAAGGTACTCCTTGATACTGCGCCGTGAGGCGGACTAGAACATGTTGACAAGACCCATGACGCCGACGAAGAACACGGCGGCTGCGGAGAGGATCAGCATGGCCGTGAAGGCCTTGCCGTCCTTGACCCGCGGGTCTGTCTGTTTGTGCGAGAGGTAGATGGTTGCCGCGGCGACGCCCATCAGGAAGATGGCGTTGAGGATTCCGGCGAAGACCACCAGGGCCAGCGGCGAGGAGACGACGGTGCCGAACAGGCCCCAGACGATGGGCAGCACGATCATGATCACGCGCATCCAGCGGTCGCGCTGCTTCCTGTTGTTCCAGTCGAAGGCGCCGAACACCGCAAGGGTGTTGGCGACCTGGCGGCCCAGGGACGGGACGTTGGCGATGATGGTCTTGAACAGTGCGATGCCGGCGCCGACCAGGAACACCACGGCTCCCCATTGGCCGACGTTGGTGGAGAAGATGGACGAGATCGTCGTCATGACCTCGTCGCCCTTGGGCTCCAGGCCCTGCGGGTGCAACACGGCGGCGCCGAGCATGTACAGCGCGGCGGTGGAAACGGTGTAGACGACCCAGGAGACCCAGGCGTCGAGCTTCATCACGGAGATCCAGCCGCGGGCGCGCTTGACCCAGGCCTCGGAGCCGTCGTTCGGGCCGGTCCAGGCGGCGTAGCCCTTTTCCACGCACCAGTAGGTGTAGGCGGTGATTTCGCCGGCGCCAACGCCGGTGAGCCCGAACATCGACAGGGCAATTCCCATGGAGCCCAGCGCGATCTGGAAGCGCATGCCGTCGGCCAGGTCCCCGGCGTTCCAGCTGAATTCGGTGCCCTGGATGGCGAAGACCATCACCACGGCGAAGATCGTCACCAGGAAGACCAGCACCGTGGAGAGGCCCTCGACCACGACGTACTTGTTGCCCAGGTGGATCGCGATGGCGATGACCACCAGGATGGCCACCCAGATCCCGATCGACATGAACGAGTACGGGTCGGGCCCGAAGGGCATCAGCGAGGAGAAGGCGAAGGCCGAGGCGGTGATGACGCCGGCTTGGCTGGTCAGGAACTGCAGGAACATCAGCAGGATGAGCCAGGCCATCCAGCCGCGCTTGCCGATCCGCGGCGGGACCTCGTCGTAGCCGGTCACCGCGACCTTGCCGGTGGAGATTGACCAGCGGCCCAATTCGATCTGCACCCACACCTTGATGAAGGTGGAGGCCAGCACCAGCCACAGCAGCATGAAGCCGGCCTTGGCGCCGAGGGTCGTGGCAGTGAGCAGCTCGCCGGAACCGACGACGGCGGCCGAGGTGATCATGCCCGGGCCCAGGAACTTGAACCTGTCCCGCCAGCGGGTGGGCGGATCCTGGATCGAGGCGGGATCCAACGCGTACGGATCTATGGTGTCGTCACCCAGATGGTGCGACGCGGGGGTGCTGACAGACATACCGCTCCTTTGAGGTGTGCTACCGGCCCAAATGGCCGAAAATCATGGCTCCCAGCGGCGTCTTGCGCCGGCGGGGCATTGGCTTCATTCATGATCGCCAAAAGTACCAATAAGTATGATATTTGACACGCGCCCCGTAAACAAATATACAGCCGCCGCCGGCCGCCAGGTTACGGAACGAGCATCACCCTGACCGCGGGGCGCCCGTTCATGGCCCCGTAGTCCTCCGGCTCCCGGTCAAGGTCCATGACCGCGTCGAAGTCAGCAGGTCGGGTGCGGTGCCCGCGCGTTCGGGCAGGGCGGGCGGGCGGATCGTTATCCTACGACCGCTCCTGGGTCGCCATCGGGACGCGCAGGCTGCCGTACCGCTCCATCCGGTGCCATCGCAGGCGAACGCCCGCCAAGGCGGTGACCACCGACTGGATCACCACGAGATACATGAGTTGCCGATAGACGAACTGCTGCAGCGGGAGCGTCCACAGGGCGCGCAGCGGCTCGCGGTCGAGCCTGAATGCATAGGCGGCCATGATGAATTGGATTAGCAGGAAGAGCATCCAGACCACGGCGATCCGGACGGGATCCAGGAACACCAGGCCGTAGATGGCGAAGACGTCGACAACGGGCGCGAAGAGCGGAAGCAGCACCTGGAAGACCAGCAGGTAGCCGAGCCCCCGGCGCCCGAGTTTGCCGGCCGCACCTCCCTGGACGACGGCCCCGCGATGCTTCCACATGGCCTGCAACGTGCCGTAGCACCAGCGATACCGCTGTTTCCACAGGGCCCCTAGGGTGGCCGGCGCCTCGGTCCAGGCCAGTGCGTCGTCCTCGTACACGACCCGCCAGCCATCGCGGCACAAGGCCATGGTCAGATCGGTGTCCTCGGCCAGGGTGTCGTTGCTGACTCCGCCAACCCGGGCCAGGGCCTCGCGGCGGAACGCACCGATCGCGCCGGGAACGGTGGGCATGCATTCGGCGACGTCGAACAGGCGGCGGTCCAGGTTGAACCCGACGACATATTCGATGTGCTGCCACGCGCCGAGGATGCCGCCGCGGTTGGCGATCTTGGTGTTGCCCGAGACGGCACCCACCTGCGGATCGGCGAAACGCTGGATGAGCACCTGGACGGTGTCGAGCTCGAAGACGGTGTCGCCGTCGACCATCACCACCAGGTCGTGCCTGGCCGCGGCAATGCCGGCATTCAGGGCCGAGGGCTTCCCGCCGTTCTCCTTGCGGATGAGCTCGACATTCGGCAGTCCGAGCGCCTCGACGATGTCGGCGGTGTCGTCCGTGGACCCGTCATCGACGACGATGACCTGCACCGGGTGGCTCGAGGCGGCGATGGATCGCACTGCGGCTTCGATGCCGGCCGATTCGTTGTAGGCGGGGACGATCACGCTGACGGGTTCGATCACCTCGGTGCGCATCGGGTGCTCGAACCAGCCGCGGTCCCGCTCGGCCTCGCGTTTTCGCCGCTCGGCGCGGCGGTGCCGGGAGGCGACAACCATCACGAGAACCGCCCTCAGGAGCGTCGCCACCCCGGCGGCAACGAGACCCCACGAAATGGCCATGACCACGGCGTCGGTGAATCGGATCCCCCAGACAAATGCAGTCCCGAGGAGGGTGTCCCCGACGGATGCTTCTCGGGTGCTGTCCACACCGATGGAGTCACCGACCGTGGTGAAGCGGTGGCCTGACTTCGCCTGTCGCTCCAGTGCCGATGACAGGGCCTCAACTGTCTGGGTCCGGTTTCCTCCGCCGTCATGCATCAGGACGACCTGCCCCCGAACGCCCGGCTGCAGCAAGAGGCCCGTGATCACCTCCGTGCCGGGGCGACGCCAGTCACCACTGTTGACGGTACTGAGAACCGTGAGGAACCCCTGGTCCGCGGCGGCGTCCATGGCCGACCATTGACCGTCGGTGGTGGTTTCATTGTCGGAGCTGTGCGGCGGACGCAACAAGGACGGCGAGTGCCCCGTGATGCCCGCAACGACCTTCTGGGCACCCCTGATCTCGAGCTGGCGCCGCCACGAGGGAGACACGGACAGGTCGGTGTGCGTGAGTGTTTGGATGCCGATCTCGTGGCCTTCGGTGGCCATGCGCCGAACGATTTCGGGATGTTTGATCGCCGCGGAGCCGGTAACGAAGAAGGTGGCGTGGACCCCGTGATCGCGCAGGACATCCAGGATTCGAGGCGTCCATACCGGGTCCGGCCCGTCGTCGAACGTCAACGCCACGGTATGGTCGGCCGGGGTCGCCGTGCGGACGTTGTCGCCACGGGGGTCCACAATCGGGCCCCCTTCGGCAACGGCCCCGGGGACGTTCACGGTGGCATGGCTCGCCGGCACGCGGGGTTCGTCGATGCCGGACAAATGGTTCATGTACCCCTGCACCGCCATTGACAGCCCCAGCGTCAGCACGACCGTCACCATGAGAAACCAGTGCGCCCCGATGCCACCTGCGCGGGCGGACCTGCGTCCAGTGCTCACGGGCGGGACGGCTGGGTTGGCTTGGCCGGGCCGGTGCCGCCATGGCCCGGGGCGGCCGCGCTTCTGCCCGGTGCTGTTTCGCTCGTTGCCGGGGCGGTCGACCCGCTGCTGGGGCTCGGGTCGGTGCTTGTGGGTCCGGTGCTCGTGGGATCGATGCTCGGCGAGGTCTCCGTACCAGTGGAGTCGTCGGGATCCGCGGTGCTGGCGGTGGTTTCAGCCGCTGCAGTGGTTTCTGCGGCGCGAGTGGCCGGCGCAGGTGCTGCCTCTTGACTCATTGCTGCCTGTGAGGGTGCCGGCGATGAGCTTTGGCGCGGTTTTGTCGATGGTTCCTGCCCTGCCGAAACCGCTCCAGATTTGGCCGCCGGGGGCAAGGTCGGTGCCGCAATGGTGGAACCGCCAAGGAACGCGAACAGGAGCAGCAGCACATAGAAGAACATCAGCCCGATGACCACGACGCCGACCTTCTTGGCCCGCTGAAGGCGTCGACCAGACGGGTCGACGAAAACGGGTTCACTAGTTGCGTTTGACGATCCTAGGACATGATTTTCAGTAAAAGCGGGCATCGGTGACCAACGCTAGTACATCGCCGCAAATGTCACAAAATGATCACGATGGCAAGACTCTGTTCCGTGAGACTTGCAACACCGGACTCGCGGGCGTAGCCGCAACTAGCACCGCGAAGCCGTTCGAGGGCCACCCGCCAGTCGCGGGATGCGTGCGGCTCCTCGTCACCCCGGGGGGGGTGACGTCCACGGATCGGCCGGTCACCAGGCCGACAGCGGCCGGTTGCGCCGCTCCCCCCAGGGAATCGCGCCACCGCCCGCGATACCGCCGCTAAGGAACGAGCATTACCTTGATTGCGCGGCGCTCGTCCATCGCCGCATATGCTTCCGGCGCCCGTTCGAGGCCCATCACCGCATCGAAGACCCTGCCCGGATCAATGCTCCCGTCCAGCACGTCGGCGAGAAGCTCGGGCAGGTATGCCCGGGTGCTGGCAGCCCCGCCGGCCACCGAGATGTTCTTGGAAAACAGCACCGAGATGGGCAGCGGGTTCTCCCCGTGCGGGACTCCCACGAAGCCCAGCGCCCCGCCGGGGCGGGTGCAGCGCAGCGCCTGGTCCATTGATTCGGCGGTGCCCACGCATTCGAGCACCGAGTCCGCCAGCACGCCCCCGAGCAGTTCGCGCACCTTGGCCGCCGCCTCGGCCCCGCGTTCGGCTACCACGTCGGTGGCCCCGAACTCCCTGGCCAGCGCCGCGCGGTCCGTGTGCCGGGACATGGCAATGATGCGCGTGGCTCCCAGCCGCTTGGCCGCGAGCACCCCGCACAGCCCCACGGCCCCGTCGCCGACCACGACCACGCTTCGGCCGGGCTCAACCCGGGCGCCGAGCGCGGCGTGGTGTCCGGTACCCATGACGTCCGAGAGCGCCAGCAGCGACTTGGAAAGCGCTTCGTCGGGATCGGTGACCCCGGGGACCGTGACCAGCGTGCCCTCCGCGTTGGGCACCCGCACCACTTCGCCCTGTCCGCCGTCCACGGGGAGACCGTTTTCGTCGCTTCCACCCCAGTGGGCCCGGTGCTCGCAGGCGACTTGTACGCCGTCGCGGCACGGCGGACAGCTGCCGCAGCTGTTGGCCCAGGGGGCAACCACGAAGTCGCCCACGGCCAGGGTTGAGACCTCATCGCCGACCGCTTCGATGCGGCCGATGAATTCGTGGCCGATGCGCCGGGGCTTGGGCGTCGGGCTGACCCCGCGGTAAGGCCACAGGTCCGAGCCGCACACGCAGGCCGCGGTGACGCCCACGATGGCGTCGGTGTCGGCGAGCAAGGTGGGCTCGGGGCAGTCCTCGACGCGGATGTCCCGCGGTCCGTGGATCAGGGTGGCGCGCATGTGTTCCTCCGCAAGGTGGTTGGCAGCTATCGCTTCCACCTTATGCCCGGTCGGTTGCGGTCGCCCGGAAGCAAGCGCCGGCCTCCCGCCGAAGCGACCGCCCCTTGCGCTAGCTTCGGGCAGCCACCATAATAAACGAACGACATTCATTTAGTGTGACGCCGATCCCATGCGCCCCCTTGGCGGGCACTGTTGCATCGCGCACCACTGACCTTGCAGGAGCACGCATCATGAGCTGGTCAATGCCCGCCGAGACCTCGGCCCAGAAGCGCGTCTGGATGGCCTTCCCCCATGAGGGATACACGCTGGGCGACACCGAGGCAGAAGCCCACGCGGCACGTTCGACCTGGGCCAACGTGGCCCACGCGGTGGCAGGGTTCGCCCCGGTCATCATGGTGGTGGACCCCAAAGACGTGGGGATTGCCGCAGACTACCTCGATGAACGCATCGAGATCCGCACTGCCGAACTCAACGACGCGTGGATGCGCGACATCGGGCCTACCTTCGTCACCGACGAAACCGGCGGGCTCGCGGCCATCGACTGGGTATTCAATGGCTGGGGCGCCCAGGACTGGGCGGCCTGGGACAAGGACGAATTGATCGGCAAGCGGGTGGCCGAGTGGGCAGGCGTGCCCCGCATCGCCTCGACCCTGGTCAACGAGGGCGGCGGCATCCACGTCGACGGACAGGGCTTGGTGCTGGCCACCGAGACCGTCCAGTTGGATCCGGGGCGGAACCCCGGCATCACCAAGGCCGAGGTCGAGGCGGAATTCGCGCGCACCCTCGGCACCACCAAGGTGCACTGGCTCCCGCGCGGGCTGACCCGCGACAGCGAGGAGTTCGGCACCCGCGGACACGTGGACATCGCCGCAACGATTCCCTCCCCCGGAACAGTGCTGGTGCACATGCAGGACAACCCCGAGCACCCGGACTACGCGGTCAGCCGGGAAATCGCTGCATCCTTCCACGGCGCCAGCGATGCGAAGGGCCGCGAGTTCACCGTCATCGAGGTTCCTGCCCCCGCGGCGCTGCGCGATGCGGAGGGATTCGTCGACTACAGCTACATCAACCACCTGGTCATCAACGACGGAGTGGTGGCCTGCACCTTCAACGACCCCAACGACGAGAAGGCCCTCGCAGTGTTGGCCGATGCCTACCCTGGCCGCAAGGTCGTGGGCGTCGATGCCCGCGAGCTGTTCGCCCGCGGCGGCGGCATCCACTGCATCACCCAGCAGGAGCCGATGACGGCGGTGAAGTGAACCCGATTCGGTAGGCAGGGTCACTCGCCGTCATAGATGTCAGTTTGTTGCTCCCCGCAAGCCAGTGGTGGCAAAGTGTCGCCGTTTCACCGTAGGGTGGGTACAGCTTCACGAGTTCTGGTTGCCCTTGCGCAAAGCTCCGACTGACCAGACGCCAACCCCATAGTTGCACGGCGGGTGGTTCGGATGACGAAGCGGCCCTTTCGCGCATTCCGCACGCGAGGGCAAGGACAACTAGCTTCAAGGACGTGTGCACATCATGTACAGCCCCACCCTGATTTCTTCCCCGACCAGGAACCCGCTGCCGCGCTTCGCCGGCGACTGGATCACCGCGTGGCTCGACCTCGACACCGAGACCGGCCTGGTCCACGTGGGCGCCGGGCCCGACGAATGGGTGCTCGAGGCGCTGGCCCCGCACAAGCTCTCGGCGGCGCTGGAGGGCCGCGGCCCCGTCGAGGTCCAGTTCAACCCCGAGCTGCTCGTCCTCCTGCTGCCCGGGGCGCACGAGCTGGTCGGCAGCTCGTTCTTCCGATTGCGCGCCTGAGGTTCCAGGACCCCCGGCCGTTTTGGAACCTCAGCTGCGCGACCCCACGCTAGATGTCCAGGATCACGCGCAACCCCTTGCAACGGGACACGCAGATCATCATGGTGTCCCCCGCATCACGTTCCTCCTCGGAAAGCAGCGAGTCCCGGTGGTCGATCTCCCCCGACACCACCGGGGTCTCGCAGGTCCCGCAGATCCCCTCCCGGCAGGAGTTCAGCACAGGAACACCTGCCTCCGCGAGCGCATCCAGGATGCTGGTGCCCACCGGCACCTGCACCTCGACGCCGTCGGTGGTTTCCACGGTGAACTCGTGGTCCCCGGCGGCCGGGGCGGTGGCGGCCGGGTCGGCCACGAACCGCTCAAGGTGGAACCGGGTCTTGTCCCCCCAACCGGCGGCCAGCGACGCAATGAAGTCCAGCAGCGGGCCCGGGCCACAGGCATAGGTGTGGAACGCTGCTTCCGCATCCCCCAGCAGTTCCTTCAGCGGGTAGAGCCCGGCGGTGTCGTCGGCATGCAGGTGCACCTTGTCCCCATATCGGGCCAGCTCGGCGGTGAACGCCATCGATTTCAGGCTCCGGCCCAGGTAGACCAGTCGCCATGGGGCCCCGGATTCCTCGGCCGCGGCGAGCATCGGCAGGATCGGGGTAATTCCGATGCCCCCGGCAATGAACAGGTATTCCGGGGCCGGCTTCAGCCCGAAGTTGTTGCGCGGTTCGCGGACCTTGATCCGGGCCCCGGGCCGCAGGTCGTCGTGCACGTATGCGGAGCCGCCGCGGCCGGCCGGCTCGCGCAGCACCCCCAGCCGCCAGCGCTGCGCCCCGGCCTCGGAGCACAGCGAGTACTGGCGCAGCAGCCCGTTGGGCAGCAGCACGTCGATGTGCGATCCCGGGGTCCAGCCCGGCAGCGCCAGGGCCGCCGGGTGGGCCAAATGCAGGGAGAGCACGCCATTGGATTCGGTGCGGATCTCGGCGACCTCCACCTCGAAGAAGCCGTCTGTCCCGATGCCCAGAAGGGCCTTGGAATCAGGATCCAGTCCGGTGTCGATTGTCATGGTCACGATGCACCTCCAGTGCTGTGATGTGTTCCCGCGGACGATGCCGCGCTGTGCGAAGCCGGGATGCCCGGCAGGGTGGGATCCAGCGAGTCGAGGGCGGCCAGCACCGCATCGGAGGCCTCGCGCACGGAGATGGTCACCCGCACCCCCGAGCCCGGGAAGGCACGCACCGAGACGCCCCTGGCCACGCAGCCGGCCTCCAGCTCCAGCGAGCGCGGTCCGGCGGGGATCCACACGAAGTTCCCGCCGCTGGGTGGCACGGGCAGCCCGCGGGCGAGCAACCCCTCGTGCAGGTACGCGCGCTCCGCCACGACCCCGGACACCGTTGCGGCCAGGTGGGCGCTGTCGGACCAGGCCGCGGCCGCGCCGGCCTCGGCCAGCGAACTGAGCCCGAACGGCGGGGCAACGGCACGGATGTTCGCCGCGATGCCCGCGCTGGCCAGCAGGTATCCTGCCCTGGCCCCGGCCAGCCCGTAGGCCTTGGAGAAGGTCCGCAGGATGACCAGGTTCGGGTGGGAATCCAGCAGGTGCCGAGAGTCGATTTCCGCTTCGGCGAACTCCCGGTAGGCCTCATCGAGCACCACCAGCACGTGCCGCGGAATGTTGTCCAGGAACGCCGCGAGCTCACCGGCGTCCATCACCGTGCCCGTCGGGTTGTTCGGGTTGCACAGCAGCACCATGCGGGTCTCGTCGGTGACCGCCTTGCCCATGGCGTCCAGGTCGTGCCGGTGGGACCCGTCCAGGGGCACGGGCAGCGATTCGGCGCCGGCCAGGGCAATCAGGATCGGGTACGCCTCGTAGCTGCGCCACGCATGCACCACGGTGGATCCGGCTGGTGCGTAGGCATCGAGCACCTGCCCCAGCAGGGCCAGGGATCCGCCGCCCACCACGACCCGTCCCGGGTCCAGGCCCAGGCCGGAAGCGATTGCCGCGACCAGCTTGTCCCCGGCGATGCCAGGGTAGCGGTTGGCGCCGGCCGCGGCCTTCGCCATGGCGGCAACGGCCGCCGGGGACGGGGAGGTGCACGACTCGTTCGAGGACCCCACCCAGCGCACGGTGTCCAGGCCGGCGGCCCGCGAGTAGCGCTGTAGCGTGGCCACGACGGGGCGCGGCACCGGTCCGGCGCAAATGCCGGTATGCATGCTCATTGTCTTGCTCCGTTCAGGGGGTTGCCTTGGTGGTGTGCCCGAGCCAGCTAGGCCAGGACCTTGGAGAGGAACGCCTGGGTTCGGGTTTCACGTGGGTTCTCAAGCACCTGCCGGGGGCTTCCGGACTCCACCAGCTGCCCGTCGGCCATGAAGTGCACGACGTCGCCGACCTCCTTGGCGAAGCCCATTTCGTGGGTGACCACGATCATGGTCATGCCCGAGGCCGCCAGCGAGCCCATCACGTCCAGCACCTCCCCGACCAGTTCCGGGTCCAGAGCGCTGGTCGGCTCGTCGAAGAGCATCAACCGCGGCTTCAGGGCCAGCGCGCGGGCGATCGCCACGCGCTGCTGCTGGCCTCCGGAGAGCTGGGCGGGGTAATGCTTGTACTTGTCGGCCAGCCCGACCCGGTCCAGCAGTTCCATGCCTTCGCGCAGGACCTGGGCCTTGTTGCGTTTCTGCACGATGACCGGTCCCTCGATCACGTTTTCCAGGGCCGTGCGGTGCGGGAACAGATTGAATTGCTGGAACACCATGCCGACCGCGGCGCGCTGCTTCGCG
This sequence comes from Paeniglutamicibacter sp., assembly GCF_046714615.1. NCBI lineage: Bacteria > Bacillati > Actinomycetota > Actinomycetes > Micrococcales > Micrococcaceae > Paeniglutamicibacter > Paeniglutamicibacter sp. The sequence goes on along the minus strand of NZ_JBKKAP010000085.1, from coordinate 11,365 downwards.
GTCTGGTTTTCCTTCAATTCGTGCAGCTTGCTGCCGGAACGGCGGTAGCCGATGCGTTCCCCGGCCACCCACAATTCCCCGTCATTGATCTTCTCTAGGTGGTTGATGCAGCGCAGGAACGTCGACTTGCCCGAGCCCGAGGGGCCCAGCAGGCAGGCGACCTGCCCGGCCTGCACCTCCAGGGAGATGCCCTTGAGGATTTCCAGGTGCCCGAAGGACTTGCGGACGTTGCGTGCCCGCAACATGGGTTCACTCATTTGGTGGGCTCCAATTCCGATTCGTTGGCCGGGGCAGCGGCGGGTTCCCCGGCGGCCGGACCGATGGCGTCGATGGGTCCCGGGGTGGGCGGCTTCTTGCCCTTCATCGGGGTGAAGCCGCGTTCGAAGTGCCGCTCGATGAAGTGCTGTCCGACCGATAACACCGCGGTGACCGCCAGGTACCAGATCGCCGCGACGATCAGCAGCGGGATGGTCTGGAAGTTGCGCGAATAGATGATCGAGACGCTGGTGAGCAGCTCGGAGTAGCCGATCACGATCACCAGCGAGGTGTACTTGAGCATGCCGATGGTCTCGTTGCCGGTCGGCGGGATGATCACGCGCATAGCCTGTGGCAGCACGACCCGGCGCATGGTCTGCAACCGCGACATGCCGATGGCCTTGGCGGCCTCGGTCTGCCCAGACGGGATGGCCCGGATCCCGGATCGCACGATCTCGCCCATGTAGGCGCCCTCGTTCAGGCTCAGGCCCAGCAGGGCCGCGGTGAACGGGGAAATGACCGAGTTCGTGTCGATGCTCAGCAGCTCCGGCCCAAACGGGACGCCGAGCACGATGGTGGGGATCAGCGCCGCCAGGAAGAACCAGAACAGCAGCTGCACCATCAGCGGGGTACCGCGGAAGAACCACGAGTATGCCCAGGCCGCGGTGGACAGGATCGGGTTGCTCGAGAGCCTGCACACTGCCACCACGATGCCCAGCAGGACCCCGATGAGCATCGAAATCCCGGTGAGCATCAGCGTCTTGCCGAGCCCCGAGAGCACCGGTGCGGCGAAGAGGTATTCGCCGACCACGTCCCAGTGGAAACGCTCGTTGGTGAACATCGCGTAGATGGCCATCGCCAGGATGCCCACCACGGCCACGGCGGCCACCCAGCGGCCAACGAAGCGGGCCGGAACGACCCTCAGTTCGGGTTCCTCATTGCGTCGCCGTTCGGCGACGGCTGCCACCTGGGTCATTCCTTGACCCCGTTGACCTCAAAGGTTTCCATGGAGTGGTCGGCCATGTCGTAGTCGGCCAGGATCTTGTCATAGGTCCCGTCGGCCTTGATGGCCTCCAGTCCCTTCTGGATGGCACCCATCAGCTGTTCCTGGTCCTTGGGGAAGACGATGCCGAAGGCCAGGTCCTGGTAGCGCTCGCCCATCGCCAGCGCGCCCTTGGACTCCGCGGCGATGACCGAACCCGAGGTCGAGTCGACCAGGAAGACATCCACGCGGTTGGACTGCAGGGCCAGCACCGCTTGGTTCTGTCCCGCGAAGATCGTCACCTCGATCTTTTCCTTGCCCGCCTCCTCACACTTCTTGGAGGCACCTGCGGCGTCGGCGTCCTCGGTGGTCCCCTTGACGATGCCCACGTGGGTACCGCACAGGTCATCAAGCGTCTTGAACTTCTCGGCGTTCGCGGTCGAGGTCATGACCCCGCCGCCGGCGGAGAAGTAGTCCAGGAAGTTCACGGCCTTCTGGCGTTCCACGGTGTCGGACATCGCTGACATGGCCATGTCGTAGCGGGCCGAGGAGAGGCCGGGGATGATCGCGTCGAAGGCGATGTTGTCGAAGTCCATGGTGACTCCGAGCTGCTTTTCCAGGGCGTCGGCGATGTCGCGGTCGATGCCGATGATGGTGGTGCCGTCGGTGGCGTAGGACTCGAACGGCGGGTATTCCACGTTGCTGGCCACGTTGATGGCGCCGGACTTCTGGACCTTCTGGGGCAGTTCCTTGAACAGCGGGGCCGAGTTGTCGGTGGCGGCCGGCTTTTCCGCCTCGGCTACTCCGCCGCAGGCGCTGACGCCGAGCAGGGCGGCAATGGCCAGGGCGCCGAGGGCGGTTGAACGGATGGTGCGATTCGTGTTCTTCATGATGCGAACTCCCTTGTGCTTGCTGCTCGTGGAACTTCTTTTCAGGGGTCCCGTCGTCGTTGACGGGATGTTTTTGGGTGCACCGATCCAACCCACCGGCAAGGTGCCGGTGGACCGGGGGTGTTTTTCGAGGTGTGTCGTGCCTCCGGCGTTAGCCGGCGAGCGCCTGGTTGACCGTGTTCACGACCGTTCCGTCATGGACCAGCTCCAGGGCCTTGCGGATCCTGGGGTACATGACGACGTCGGCGCGGATGTGGTCGATGGGCCGGCCGTCATCCGAGGAGGTTCCGCGGACCAGGGCCAGGGCCGCGGCGGCGGCCGGGCTCAGGCGGGCGTCGGCGGTGGCCTCGAGTCCCAGGCGCAGTTCGAGGGCCTGGGCCGCCATGAGCAGTTCGATGCCGACCACCGATTCGATGTTCGCCACGATCTGCCGGGTGTGGCGTCCGGCGTTGTTCGCCATGGACACGTGGTCTTCCTGGTTGGCGCAGGTCGGGATGGAATCCACCGAGTCCGGGTGGGCGAGGGTCTTGCAGTCCGAGACCAGGGCCGCGGCCAGATACTGCGGGAGCATGTAGCCGCAGTCCATGCCTGTCTGTTCGGAGTCGATGAGCATGTCCGGCAGCCCGCGGTTCAGTGTGCCGTCATCCAGGCGGAAGAGCCGTCGCTCGGTGATGTTTCCGATCTCGGTGACAGCGATCGAGATGAAGTCCGCGGCGAAGGCCACATACTCGGCGTGGAAGTTGCCTCCCGACACGGCTTTCAGCGAGCGGGTGTCGGGCAGCGAGGGGAAGATCAGCGGGTTGTCGGTGGCCGCGTTGATCTCGTTTTCCAGGATGCCGGCGGCAAAGGCCAGCGTGTCCTTGATCGGGCCGAAGACCTGCGGGACACAGCGCAGCGAGTAGGCGTCCTGAGGGGGCTGGCGCACCGGGTCGGTGGTGGCGTTTCCGTCGATCAGGGTGGATCCGTCGAGCAGTTCGCGGATGCGGGCGGCGACCTCGATCTGGCCACGCTGGCCACGGGCCTGGTGCAGTTCGTCGATGAACGCGTCCCCGAAGCCCATCAGCGCCTCGATGCTCATGGCCGCGGTGATCTGTGCGGTCTCGAGCAGGTTCTGCGCGTCATAAAGGGCCAGTGCGGCCTGGGCGGTGGAGAAGGACGTGCCGTTGAGCAGTGCCAGTCCGTCCTTGGCCCCCAGCGGCAGGCGTTCGATCCCGGCCGCTTCCATGGCCTTGATCCCGGAGACGACCTTGCCCTCGAGCATCGCTTCGCCGGAGTCCAGTTCGATGTCCACACCGGTGTGCGGGCGGGACATCACGATGGCCACGTGGGCCAGCGGGATCAGGTCCCCGGAGGCACCGAGCGAACCGTACTCGGGGATGGCCGGGCAGACCCCGGCGTTGAGCATGTCCACGAGCGTGGTGACGATTTCCGGGCGGATGCCGGAGAAGCCCTGGGCGAGCGAGACGATGCGGATGAACATGGTCGCGCGGACCACTTCTTCGTCGACGTAGCGGCCCACGCCCGCGGCGTTGGAAAGCACCAGGCGGCGCGAGAGCTCGGCGGCGTCGGCAGGTTCGGAGAAAGCGCGGCGTCCTGCCAGGGAACCGAAACCGGTATTGATGGAGTAGATCGGCGGGGTGTCCTTGCCCGGGCCCATCGAATCCACGACGCCCTGTAGCCAGTTCCGGGACGGTTCCATGACCTCGAAGACCGCCTCGTCGATGGCCACCGGGCGGCGGTGGCGGGCAACCTGGATCAGGTCCTCGAGGGTTGTCCGGTGGATACCGATCCGCACCGGTGAGGTCTCAGGCAATACTGCTGTAGTCATCAAGGGTCTCCCTGGTTGATTTGTTCGGGGTGCTGGCTTGCAGCAAGTCCGTGAGGTTGGTGGCCGCCTCGCGCATGGCCTTCAGCGTCGAGGCGATCCAAAGCTTGGATCCGCAGCGGCCCTCGGGTCCGGCCACATTCAATGAGCAGACCACTTCGCCGCGGCTGAACACCGGAATGGCGACGGACACCGAGCCCTCGTCGAGCTCGCCCCTGGAAAGGACCACTCCGGTGGAGCGGATCTGAGAGATGGTGGACAGGATCTGTTCCGGGCCCATGGTATTGGGGGTGAAGCGGGTCATCGGTCCGGCCAAGACCTGGCGCACGACCTCCGGGGGCGCCCAGGCGAGCATCATGCGTTGCCCGGCCCCGGCGTAAAGGGGCAGCAATTCGTTGACCGCGAAGGTGTACTTCAGCGACTTGTCCGGTTCGGCACGGCGCAGGCACATTGCATGGTCTCCGATCCGCACGATCATCACCGCGGTTTCACCGACCTGCTCGACGATGGAACGCAACACCGCGTTGCCGACCTCGGCCAGATAGGACTGGGCCAGGTGCTGGCCGGACATGTGCAGCAGCGCACGGCCCGGACGGTAGCGTCCGTCCTCCTCGGACACGAACTCCTGCTCGCGCAAGACCTTGAAGTACCGGTACGCGCTGCTGGGGGGAATGCCCAGCTTGAGGGACACGGCATCCACCGTGGTCTCGCCGCTGGCCGTGATTTCCGCCAGAATTTTCAGCCCGCGCTCAAACGAGGATGACATGTCCACTCCCTTCCCCCAATCGGATGTGATGGTCCGCACATTCCTGCGGCATGGGATTGATGTTCCATGGTTCATCCGGGGAGGACAATCTCGATTCTCGCATAATGGGAATCAGATTAACCGGCGTTCCCGCGCCTCGCTAGGTTGGGTGTCATTCACCCCTATCCGCAGGAGGCCCCCATGGAATCCGTCCTTGCCGCATCGACGGCCCCGGTCTGCACCCAAGACCCATACTCACCGGAGCACCTGTCCGACCCGTACCCGCTGTTCGCGAAGATGCGTGCCGCGGGCCCGGTGGTCATGATGCAGGAGCACGGCCTGCACGCGGTCACCCGCTTCGCCGAATGCAAGGAGGTCCTTGACGACTACCGTACCTTCATCTCAGGTGCCGGGGCCGGGCCGAAAAACCTGCACCACGAACCCAGCTGGCGCGCCCAGGGCATCATGGAGTCCGACCCGCCGATCCACACCGATATGCGCCACGCCATGGCCGGGGTCATTTCCCCGCGCGGGGTCCGCTCGCTGCGCGCCGGCTTTGAGGCCTACGCCACCGAACTGGTCGATTCCCTGCTGGAGGCCCGCAGCTTCGACCTGATCAAAGACATGGCCGAGGTCTTCCCGCTGCGCGTCTTCGGCGACGCGGTCGGCATCCCGCGCGAGGGCAGGGCCGAGAACCTGCCGGCGCTGGGAGCAGCGAACTTCTCCACCTTCGGTCCCGACACCGCCCTGGCCCGCGAACACTTCGCGGCCGGCTCCGGGATGAACGACTGGGCCATGGCCAACACCGCCCGTGCGAACCTGTCCCCCGGCTCGCTCGGCGCGCAGATCTGGGAGTACGCCGACCGCGGGGAGATCAGCGCCGACCAGGCCGCGCTGCTGGTCAGGGCGATGCTCTCGGCCGGGCTGGACACCACCATCTTCTCCCTGGGTGCCACGTTGCTGGCCCTGGTTTCCAACCCCGGCGAATACGCCAAGGTGCACCAGAGCCCGAAGCTGGTGAAGTTCGCCATCGACGAGGCCTTCCGCTACGAGTCCCCCTTCCAGTCCTTCTACCGCACCACCTCGCGGGACACCGTGCTGGGCGGGGTGGCACTGCCGGCGGACACCAAGGTCGCGGTCTTCGTCGGCTCGGCCAACCGCGACGCCGAACGATGGGGCCCGAGAGCCGACGAGTACGACATCACGCGGTCCGCCGGCGGGCACCTGGCCTTCGGCATGGGCATCCACCAATGCGTCGGACAGCCGCTCTCCCGCCTGGAAATGGATGTGCTGCTCACCGAGTTCGCCAAGCGCGTGAAGTCCGTGGAGCTCACAGCCGAACCCGAGCAGTTCCTGCACACCACCCTGCGCGGCTGGAAGTCCATTCCGGTGAAGGTCACCGCGGCCTGATCCGCCGACGTGCCGCAGGCACGCGAAAATCGTGCGTTATTCCCCCTTGCTGCGGGGGGAGCAACGCACGATTTTGCGTTTGGAAGGGGTCATCCCCGCCCTACGCGTCCGCCGTGCCGAGGCGCACGTGCCGGGGGCCAAGCTCATCAAGGGTGCGCACGCCGAGCAGGGCCATGGCCTGCCGGATCTCTCGTTCGAGGATCTCCAGGGCGCGCTCAACCCCTGTCTGTCCCCCGGCCATCAACCCGTAGAGGTAGGCCCTGCCGATGAGCGTGAAATTTGCGCCGGCCGCCAGCGCCGCCACCACGTCGCCGCCGCTCATGATTCCCGAATCTGCAATGAGGAGCTTCCCCGGCCCGACGGCCGCGCGGATGGCCGGCAATTGCAGCAGCGGCACCGGGGCCCGATCCAGCTGGCGCCCGCCGTGGTTGGAGACGACCACGCCGTCGGCGCCGTGACCGAAGCACTCCACCGCGTCCTCCGGCCCCTGCACGCCCTTGACGATCAGGGTGCCTGGCCAGGCCTCCCGAACCCAGCCGAGGTCTGCATAGCTCAGCGAGGCGTCAAACATGGTGTTGAACTGCGCGCTGACATTTCCTGTCTCCCCGGAAAAGTTCGTGAATTCCAGCGGCGCCGTGGTGAGGAAGTCCAGGCACCAGCCCGGGCGCCTGAGCGCATCAAGCATGGTTCGCACACCGAGGGTCGGCGGCAGGGTCATGCCGTTGCGTGCATCGCGCACGCGCGTCGAGGTGACGGCCGTGTCCACCGTCAGGACCAAGGCGCGGTATCCGGCCGCCCGGGCCCTGCGCATCATGTCCAGGGACAGTGCGCGGTCCTGACGCAGGTACAGCTGGAACCAGCGGGTCCCGGACGGCGCCGCGGCGGCGGTGTCCTCGATGGACACCGTGCCCATGGTGGCCAGGGTGAAAGGAATGTTGTACTTGGCGGCGGCCGCGACCCCCGCGCGTTCGCCGTCCGCGTGCATCAGACGGGTCAGCCCCGTGGGGGCGATGCCCACCGGCAGCGAGAAGTCCGATCCCGCCACACGCGTGGCCGGATCCACCACGCTCACGTCGCGCAGGATCCCCGGGACAAGCTCCACATTCCGGTACGCGCGGTAGTTGCGGTCCAGCGCCTCCTCGGAATAGGAGCCGCCGTCGGCATAGTCGAAGGCCGCGGTGGGCGTGCGGCGCCTGGCCAGCAGCCGCAGGTCGTCCATGGTGAGCGCCCCTGCCGCAGGGTTTCTGCCCGGTTTCGGGAATGGCTTGAAGTTCAGTTGAGCGAGCGCTGCAGGGATCCGCGTGAGGGAACGTTTCATGATGCGAAGCGGGCTGCCTTTCGATGCCGGGAACACTTTCGTCCCCGCATCCTAGTCATTGCCGCGGCACTGCCCACAAGCGGTACTCCCGCACCGCGGGAATCAGGTCGGCCGGGCCGGACTGCGCTTAAAGACCGACGGCGGTCGGCCTCCCGGGTTACCGGGGGGTCGACCGCCGTCGGCGGATGCTGTTGGTGCCTTAGAGGGCGGCGAAAACTTCGCGCAGCAGCGTTGCGGTTTCCGACGGGGTCTTGCCGACCTTCACGCCGGCAGCCTCAAGTGCTTCCTTCTTGGCCTGAGCCGTACCGGCCGAGCCGGAGACGATGGCGCCAGCGTGGCCCATGGTCTTGCCCTCGGGGGCGGTGAAGCCTGCCACGTAGCCGACAACCGGCTTGGTGACGTTGGCCTTGATGTAATCGGCTGCACGCTCTTCGGCGTCGCCGCCGATTTCACCGATCATGACGATGGCCTTGGTCTCCGGGTCCGCCTCGAACGCAGCCAGGGCGTCGATGTGGGTGGTGCCGATGACCGGGTCGCCGCCGATGCCGATGGCGGTGGAGAAGCCCAGGTCGCGCAGTTCGTACATCATCTGGTAGGTCAGGGTGCCGGACTTGGAGACCAAGCCGATCGGGCCCTTCTGGGTAATGTTGTTCGGCGTGATGCCGACCAGTGCCTCGCCCGGGGTGATGATGCCGGGGCAGTTCGGGCCAATGATGCGGGTGACCTGGTTGCCGTCGGCGTCGACCTTGGACTGGGCCAGGGCCCAGAACTCGGCCGAATCCTGAACCGGAACGCCCTCGGTGATGACAACGACCAGGCCGATGCCTGCCTCGATGGCTTCAACGACTGCATCCTTGGTGAATGCCGGCGGAACGAAGACGATGGAAACGTCTGCGCCGGTCTCGGCCATGGCTTCCGCCACTGCGCCGAAGACCTTGATTTCCTTGTCGCCGTGCAGCACGGTGGTGCCGGCCTTGCGGGCGTTGACGCCACCGACGATGTTGGTGCCGGCCTTCAGCATCAGTGCGGTGTGCTTGGTACCCTCGCCACCGGTGATGCCCTGAACGATGACCTTGGAGTCCTTGTTAAGGTAAATGCTCATGTTCGCGTATCCCTACTTACTTCGCTGCGTTGGCGAGCTCGGCGGCCTTGTCGGCGCCCTCGTCCATGGTTGCTGCCAGGGTGACCAACGGGTGGTTGGCTTCGGCAAGAATGCGGCGGCCCTCTTCGACGTTGTTGCCGTCGAGGCGCACGACCAGCGGCTTGTTGGCTGCGGAACCGAGCTCGGCGAGTGCGCCGACAATGCCCTTGGCAACGGCGTCACACGCGGTGATTCCACCGAAGACGTTCACGAAGACCGACTTGACCTGCTCGTCGTTCAGGATGACGTCCAGGCCTGCGGCCATGACCTCGGCGGAGGCTCCGCCGCCGATGTCCAGGAAGTTGGCGGGCTTCACGTTGCCGTGGTTTTCGCCTGCGTAGGCAACGACGTCCAGGGTCGACATGACCAGGCCTGCACCGTTGCCGATGATGCCAACTTCGCCGTCAAGCTTGACGTAGTTCAGGTCCATTGCCTTGGCCTTGGCCTCGAGCGGATCCGCTGCGTCCTTGTCCTCGAGCTCGACGTGGTGCGGGTGACGGAACTCGGCGTTCTCGTCGATGGAGACCTTGCCGTCGAGGGCGACGATGTCGCCGGCGCCGGTGAGCACGAGCGGGTTCACCTCGACGAGTGTGGCGTCTTCGGCGGCGAACACACCGTACAGCTTCACGATCACCGAGGCGACCTTGTCGATGATCTCGGCCGGGAACTTCGCGGCGGTCGCGATCTCGGTGGCCTTCGCCAGATCGATGCCGGCGACTGGGTCGACCTCGATGCGCGCGAGCGCCTCGGGTCGCTCTTCGGCGAGCACCTCGATCTCCATGCCGCCCTCATACGAGGTGAGCGACAGGTAGGAGCGGTTGGCTCGGTCGAGCAACACCGAGAAGTAGTACTCCTCCTTGATGTCGGCGCCGGCCGCGACCATGACCTTCTTGACGATGTGGCCCTTGATGTCGAGACCGAGGATCGCCGTCGCGGCCTCTTCGGCATCCTCCGGGGTCTTCGCGACCTTGACGCCGCCGGCCTTGCCGCGGCCGCCGGTCTTCACCTGCGCCTTGACGACGGTGACGCCGCCGAGCTTCTCGGCTGCGGCGCGCACCTCGGCGGGGGTTTCGGCGACGATGCCGGCGAGCACGGGAACACCGTGCTTCTCGAACATCTCACGGGCCTGGTACTCGTACAGATCCACGCGGGACTTCTTCTTCCGTTGAGGGGAGCGGATGTTTGGTGGCGGGGCTGTCTTCTCTCGATGTCGAGATACCTCGACGTCAAGATACTTTTCAGCCTCGCACAGCCTACCCCTGCGAGCATGGGCCCATGTCCGACCACAGCGAAGCCTTTCGGCGCTACGCCGCCGACTCGTCGCTCGTACTCGGCGGGCTCGCTGCGATTCTGCTCCAGCTCGCCCACCCGGTCGTCGCTCGGGGCGTTGCCCAGAGCAGTTCCTTCGCCCGTGACCCGCTCAGTCGGTTACGACGTACCCTCGCCTACGTCTACGCGGTGCACCTGGGCTCCCCTCAGCAACGGGTCATCGCCGTGCAACACGTCGATTCGGCGCACGCCCGGGTCGCCGGCGCGCGCGATGCGGGTCCGCAACTCTGGGTAACCGCGACGCTCGCCCACACCGGCGTGCAGGTGCACGAACTGCTGTACGGCCCCCTCGCGGCCGACCTCGCCGCCGAGACCCATGCGGCGAGCGGCGAACTCGGGATGTCGCTGCAGCTCCCGGCAAACGCCTGGCCTGCCGATCGCGCCGCATTCGACCGCTACTGGGACGCCACGCTCCCCACTCTCGAGGTCGGCGACGACGCCCGTGCCGTCGCTGCCGAGTTGCTCGCGGCGCGCGCGGCGCCATGGTGGCTGCGCCTCGCGCTCCCCGCCGCCCGCGAGTTCACCGCGGTCTTGCTGCCTCCGCGACTGCGCGACGCCTACGGCCTGCCGGATCATCCGCGGCGCGGTCGGGCCGTCGTGCAGGTCGCGCGAGTGCTGGCCCGTGTGATGCCGCGGCGTCTACGCGAACTACCCTCGCGACGGCTTCTCGACACCCTCACCGACGGCGCCGCCGGGCGGTGAATGTGCGCCGGCGGTGAATGTGCTCAGGCGTGCTCGGTGACGGTTCCGAAGATGCCGGCCTGACGAACCGCCGCGTCGATCGAGCGGGCCGCCTCGTTGAAGAAGTCGATCGTCTTCGAGTTGCCGATCACGCCGCCCTTGAGCCCGCCGAGCGCACCGACCCGCGTGAACCGGGCGACCGTGCCGCCCTCCGCGTCGAAGAACTGAAGGGAGAACTTGGTGTGGAAGTTCTTGCCGGCGAACGCGCCGAGCCAGAACGTCGCCGCGCCGTTGCCTCGGCTGATGGCGAAGGTGCCGTCGGCGAGCGGAGCCGCCTGATGGCCGAGACTCGCAAGGGCGTCGAACACGACCTGGTGGGCGGCACCCGGGTCGCCGGTCAGGGTGAAGTCGTAGGTGCTGGCCATTTCGCCACCATAGCGGTGCACGATGCCGGGCCCGCGACAGGTGAAACATCTGATATCTAGGCTTCAGGTATGGACACTCGAACCCTTGGCCGCACCGGCCGCACCGTCTCGGTCATCGGCCTCGGCACCTGGCAGTTGGGCGCCGACTGGGGTGACGTCGACGACGACGCGGCCCGCGCGGTGCTCGACGCCTCCTTCGAGGCAGGCGTCACGATGTACGACACCGCCGACGTCTACGGTGACGGTCGCAGCGAGCAACGCATCGGATCCTGGCTCGACGCGCGCGGCCTGAGGGGCCAGGTGTTCGCCGCGCCCCAGAAAGGCCGCCGCGGGCCGGTGGCGGGCGCGGACAACACCTTGGCGG
>NZ_JBKKAP010000084.1:0-60392 GCF_046714615.1 Paeniglutamicibacter sp. | reverse complement strand
CCCGCGCCGCACGATGGAACCGGATCCCGGACTACCTCACCCGGGCGTCGGAAACCGTCAGCGTGACCGTCCAGATCGAATCCACGGCGGCCGTGGAAGCCGTGGAAGCCATCCTCGCGGTGGACGGCGTGGACGCCATCTTCCTGGGACCCTCGGACCTGGCCGCCTCGATGGGCGTGCTGGGCCAGCAGGAACACCCGGAGGTGCGCGCCGCCGTCGAACATTGCCTGGCAGCCGCCACAGCGGCCGGCAAACCGGCCGGCGTCAACGCCTTCAACCCCGCCACCGCCCGACAATACCTGCACAGCGGAGCCAACTTCATCCTGGTGGGGGCCGACGTCGCCCTCCTGGCCCGCGGCTCAGAGGCCCTCGCCGCCGAGTACATCCAGCCCTCCAACGGCGACGCCCCCACCAGCTACTGACACCCAGCCAACAAAGCTTAAGGACCTCCCCGATGACAGCTTCTGCGATCTCCCCTGCCCTCTCACCCGACCCCGTCTCCCCCGAGCGGGAGGCTGCGCTCCTCGCATCCGTGCCGACCGGCCTGCTGATCGGCACGCAGTGGCGGGACGCGTCCGACGGCGGCACGTTCGACGTGCACGACCCCGCCACGGGGGAGGTGCTCGCCACCCTCGCCTCGGCGACCAGCGTGGATGCCGTTGCCGCGCTCGACGCGGCCGACGCCGTCCAGGCCTCCTGGGCACGCACCGCGCCGCGGGAACGTGCCGAAATCCTGCGCCGGGCCTTTGACCTGGTGACCGAACGGGCCGACGACTTCGCGCTGCTGATGACCCTGGAGATGGGCAAGCCGCTGGCCGAAGCCCGCGGCGAGGTGGCCTACGGCACGGAGTTCCTGCGCTGGTTCTCCGAAGAAACGGTCCGCGATTACGGCCGCTACCTCACCACCCCCGAGGGCAAGAACAAGATGATCGTGCAGACCAAGCCGGTCGGCCCGTGCCTGCTCATCACCCCGTGGAACTTCCCGCTGGCCATGGCCACCCGCAAGGTCGCCCCGGCGATCGCCGCCGGCTGCACCATGGTGCTCAAGCCCGCCAAGCTCACCCCGTTGACTTCCCAGCTCTTCGCCGCCACCATGATGGAAGCCGGCCTGCCGGCCGGCGTGCTCAACGTGGTCTCCTCCAAGAGCGCCTCGAAGATCTCCGGCCCGCTGATGCAGGATGACCGCCTGCGCAAGGTCTCCTTCACCGGTTCCACCGCCGTGGGCAAGATGCTGATGAAGGACGCCGCCGACAAGGTGCTGCGCACCTCCATGGAACTGGGCGGCAACGCACCGTTCCTGGTCTTCGAGGATGCCGACCTGGACGCAGCCGTCGAGGGCGCCATGGCGGCCAAGATGCGCAACATGGGCGAGGCCTGCACCGCTGCCAACCGCTTCCTGGTCCACGAGTCGGTGGCCAAGGAGTTCATCGCCAAGTTCTCCGCCGCCATGGGCGCGTTGAAGACCGGCCGCGGCACCGAGGCCACCACCAACGTCGGCCCGATCATTGATGCCGGAGCCCGCGACGACATCCACGCGCTGGTCTCCAAGGCAGTCGAGGCCGGCGCCGTTGCCGAGACCGGCGGCGCCCCGATCGAGGGCCCGGGCTACTTCTACGCACCGACAGTGCTGTCGAACGTCGCCAACGACGCCGAGATCCTGCGCCAGGAAATCTTCGGCCCCGTCGCCCCGGTGACCACGTTCCGCGACGAGGCCCACGCCATCGAACTGGCCAACGCGTCCGAGTACGGACTTGCCTCCTACATCTACACCCGCGACCACAACCGCCTCTTCCGCGTCGCGGAGCAGATCGAATTCGGCCTGGTCGGCTTCAACGCCGGCGTCATCTCCAACGCAGCCGCCCCGTTCGGCGGAGTGAAGCAGTCGGGTCTGGGCCGCGAGGGCGGCGCCGAGGGCCTGGCCGAATACACCACCACCCAGTACATCGGCATCGCCGACCCGTACGCGGCGCGCTAACCAAGCGGCAATCGCACAGGCGGCGGCGCCCCCTGGTCCATCTTTCTCCCTCACGGGGAAGCACGGACCAGGGGGCGCCGCTGTCTTCCCCTAGTGGTACGGGTCCTCGAAGTCGTGCCCCAGCAGCGTGCGCAGGTAGTCGCCGTACCCGCTCTTGCCCAGCTTCGCTGCGCAGGCCTCCAAGGCCGCATCGTCGATGAGCCCGCGGCGCCAGGCGACCTCCTCGGGGACCCCGATCTTCAGCCCCTGCCGCGCCTCGATGGTCCGGATGAAGTTCGAGGCGTCGTTGAGCGAATCAAAGGTGCCGGTGTCCAGCCATGCGGTGCCGCGGGCCAGCACGTTCACGCGCAGCGAGCCCTCCTCGAGGTATTGGCGGTTGATGTCGGTGATCTCCAGCTCCCCGCGCGCCGAGGGCTCCAGGTCCCTGGCCCGCTCGATCACGGAGTTGTCGTAGAAGTAGAGTCCCGGGACCGCGTAGTGGCTCCTGGGATTCTGCGGTTTTTCCTCCAGGGAAACCGCCTTCCCCTCGGCATTGAATTCCACGACGCCATAGGCGCCCGGGTCCTTGACCCAGTACCCGAAGATCGAGGCCCCTCCGTCGGCGTGGAAATCGGCCAGCTGCGAGCCGAAGCCGGGGCCGTAGAAGATGTTGTCGCCCAGCACCAGTGCCACAGGCCCGTCGCCGATGTGTTCGCGGCCAATGAGGAACGCCTGCGCCAACCCGTCGGGCGACGGTTGGACCGCATAGTCGATCCGGATCCCGAACTGCGACCCGTCGCCCAGCAGCCCGCGGAACTGGTGCGCGTCGCCCGGGGTCGTGATGACCAGGATTTCGGTGATGCCCGCGAGCATCAGCGTGCTCAGCGGGTAATAGATCATGGGCTTGTCGTAAACAGGTACGAGCTGTTTAGAAATCCCATGTGTGATTGGATGCAAGCGCGATCCGGTGCCCCCAGCAAGTATGATCCCCTTCATGAGGCCCATAGTAGGCACATCTAGCCGTGGTTGGGGAGGGGCGCTAGCCTTGCAACCATGAAAAGAATCCTGGTAACCGGGGGTGCGGGATTCATTGGGGCAAACTTCGTGCACTATTTGACCGAGCACTCCGACGCTGAAATCACCGTTCTCGATGCCTTGACCTATGCGGGCAATCTCGAATCATTGCGGGGGATCGATAAATCGCGCCTGCGGGTGGTCATCGGGGACATCACCGATGCGCCGCTGGTCGATGAGCTGGTGGCCGTGACGGACGCGGTGGTGCATTTTGCCGCCGAGTCGCACAACGACAATTCCCTTTTCGACCCCAGGCCGTTCCTGGACACCAACGTGGTGGGCACCTACACGCTGCTGGAGGCGGTGCGGCGCCACGGGGTGCGCTTCCACCACATTTCCACCGACGAGGTCTATGGGGACCTGGAGCTCGAGGACCCTGCCCGGTTCACCGAGTCCACCCCCTACAACCCCTCCAGCCCGTACTCCTCCACCAAGGCTGCCTCGGACATGCTGGTGCGGGCGTGGGTGCGCTCCTTCGGGGTCCGCGCCACCATCAGCAATTGCTCGAACAACTACGGCCCTTACCAGCACGTGGAGAAGTTCATTCCGCGGCAGATCACCAATATCCTGCACGGGGCGCGGCCCAAGCTCTACGGTGCCGGGGCCAACGTGCGCGACTGGATCCACGTGTCGGACCACTCCTCGGCCGTGTGGGAGATCCTGCGTCGCGGAACCCTGGGCAAGACCTATCTCATCGGCGCCGACGGGGAGAAGTCCAACCGCGAGGTGCTTCAAGCGATCCTGGGCCTCATGGGCCAGGACCCCGACGCCTTCGACACAGTCACCGACCGGCCTGGCCACGACCTGCGCTACGGAATCGACTCCACCGTGCTGCGCGAGGAACTCGGCTGGAGCCCGGTACACCGGGACCTGGCCGCCGGACTGGACCAAACCATCGCCTGGTACCGCGAAAACCCCTGGTGGTGGGAGGGGGCCAAGGCAGAAACCGAGGACCGCTACCTGCAACAGGCCGCCGCCCAGGCGTCCATGGGCCCCGGAACCGGAGGGGACAAGGCATGACCGCCCTCCAGGTGCAGCAGACCGGCATCCCCGGCCTGCTGCTGGTCCAGCTGCCGGTCCACGCGGATGCGCGTGGCTGGTTCAAGGAGAACTGGCAGCGGGAAAAAATGGTGGCAGCGGGGCTGCCCGATTTCCGGCCCGTGCAAAACAACGTCTCCTTCAACCGCAACCCCGGAACCACCCGAGGCATCCACGCCGAACCGTGGGACAAGTACGTGGCGGTCGTGGGCGGGGAGGTCTTCGGCGCCTGGGTCGACCTGCGAGCCGGGGAAGGCTTCGGGGCGAGCTTCAGCACCAGGCTGGGTCCCGGGCAGGCGGTCTTCGTCCCGCGCGGGGTCGGCAACGGCTTCCAGACCCTGGCACCCGACACCGGATACAGCTATCTGGTCACCGACCACTGGAGTGAGGCCGCCCAGGAAAAATACACGTTCCTGAACCTCAATGACGCGCGGGCCAACATCCCCTGGCCCATCCCGCTGGATCAGGCCACGGTCTCCGCGGCGGACCTGACGCACCCGCACCTGGATGCGGTGCTGCCGGTGGCCCCGCGCAGGACGCTGGTGCTGGGCGCCAACGGGCAGGTGGGCCGGGCCCTTGCCGCGCTGGCGCCGCCCGCTGGCGGCTACGATTTCCGCTCGCGGGCACAGCTGGACATCGCGGATGCCGCGCAACTGGAGGCGGTGGATTTCTCGGCGTATTCGACGGTCATCAACGCCGCCGCCTACACCAAGGTGGATGCAGCCGAGAGCGCCGCGGGCCGCCGCGAGGCGTGGGCCACCAACGTCACCGCCCTGGCTTCCCTGGCCGCGGCCTGCACCGCACACGACCTCACGCTGGTTCACCTCTCCAGCGACTACGTCTTTGACGGGGAGCGCACCGTGCATACCGAGGACGAGGACCCGAGCCCGCTGGGGGTCTACGGGCAGACCAAGGCCGCCGGGGACGCCATCGTGGCGGGCGTGCCCAGGCACTATGTGGTGCGCACCAGCTGGGTGGTGGGGGACGGGGCAAACTTCGTGGCCACCATGGCCAGGCTTGCCGGTGCCGGGGTGGACCCCGCGGTCGTCGATGACCAGATCGGGCGCCTGGGCTTTGCCACGGACGTTGCAGCCGGAATCCTGCACCTGCTTGCCCTCCGGGCACCTGCAGGCACCTACAACCTGAGCAACGCGGGCGAGCCGGTCTCCTGGGCGCGCGTCGCCGCCGAGGTCTTCACGCTGCTGGGACAGGATCCCGGACGGATCACCCCGACCTCCACCGCCGCCTACTACGGGTCCCGTCCCGGCATTGCCCCGCGCCCGGTGAACAGCACCCTGGACCTGGCCAAGATCCGCGCCACGGGGTTCACGCCAAGGGACCAGTTTCAGGCCCTGGCAGCCTACTTGGCCGAGGCGTAGCCCGCCGGGGCCAGGGGACGCGGGGCGAAGAGCGAACGCGGCCACAGGCTCCGGCCCAGGCGCTCGCCGGAGCCCAGGGGTGCGCCCAGGTGGTGCCGCACGTCCCTGAGCGCTGCCTCCAGCGCCGCAGGGTCGCCGTGCCCGGCCCCGGGCGCGTAGCGCAGGCGCTCATAGGCGTCGGCCAGCTGATGCAGGGAGGGTGCGGCCCCCGGGAAGGTGCGCGCCAGCCGCCAGGAGTAGTCCCCGGCTGACTCGTCCTGGCGCATGGGCCAGGAATGGTCAAGGCCCAGCGCCACGAGTTCGGACCAGGCCGCGGCGGGACCCGTCTCATGTCCGTAGCGCGCGTCGCCGCTGCCGGGCTGGCGGATGCGGGAAAGGCGGGAGGTGCGTTGGATGCGGCGCGCCAGCCACGGAATGCCGCCGGTCAGCACAGCGATGAGCGCCAGCTGCAGCACCCCGGCCACCGGGGTTCCGGCGCCGGGCACGCCGCCCGGGGCCGGCCCGGGTGCGCCGGAGGAGGCTTCGGTGGAGGCGGATGTGGCAGCGGAATTGGTCGGGTTGGACGGGTTCGGGTCCAGGGCCGAGCTGGCGCCGGGTGCTGGCAATGCCGGTGCGTAGGCCGGCGGGATCCCGCGCCCGGGGGTGGGTTCGAACGCGACCCACCCGGCGCCGGGGAAGTAGAGCTCCGGCCAGGCGTGGGCGTTGCGCGAGTTCACCGTGAACTCGCTGAGCTCCACACCGTTCTGCCCGGCAATCGACACCCCGGTGGGGGTGCCGGGGGCGTAGCCGGTGACGAGCCGGCTGGGGATGCCCAGTTCGCGGGCCATCAGGGCCATGGTGGAGGCGAAGTGCACGCAGTACCCGGCCTTCTGCGTCAGGAACGCGTCGATGACGTCCATGCCGCTGCCGTCGTAGCCGTCCTGGACCGGGGTCTGTTCCGAGTAGCTGAAGGCGCTCGAACGCAGGTAGTCCTGGATGGCGACGGCCTGGTCGTACGGGTCGCTGCCGGCATTGCCCACCGCTGTGGCCGTGGCCTGGGCCAGGGACTCGGGGACGTCCTCGGGCAGTTGCAGGTATTGCGGGTCGACCTCGGCAAAGAAGCCGCGGGGGATGGAGGAGGACAGGTCGGCCAGCATCCGTGCGGTGATCTCCGGGTTCACGCTCATCACCGAGTAGTCGGCGGCGGCAGGTGTCTGGTCTTCGGCGGCCAGCAGGGTGCCGGTGTCGGGGCTCCAACCCCAGTTCCCGCCCAGCCCGTTGAGCGTGATCGCGTTCCCGGGCAGCGGCATCCACGCGCCGCGGTACTTGTCGGTGATGACCCGCGTGAAGGCCGGTTGGGCGGACTCGAAGGCGCTCGGGAAGGCCCGGGTCACCAGGTTCTCGGTTGCCGGGACCCGGTAGACGGCGGGGTCCGGCAACCAGCGGTCGGCCGCGAGCTGGCCGATCACGGAGGTGCGCAGGTAGGTGGGGGACTGCGCATCGGTGAAGTAGCGCAGCACGGTGCCGGAGGAGCGGTTGCGCAGGTCGTTGCCCAGCGCGATCATGGGGTCGATGTTGGTGGCGAGCCTGCCCCAGGACGGGCGGGTGCCCTCGGTGAGCATGCCCTTGGAGAACCCGGGGACGGCGGCGGGCAGCACCAACAGCGCGATGAGGGCCCCGCCGAGGAGCGCGGCTCCTTGCAGCAGCGCCCCGCGGGGCTGCGGCCCGGGGGAGGCCCGCCCACCGGATGCCTGTTGCGGGTCGGCCAGTTCCACGGCGCGGCGCTTGCCGGAACGGGTGCCGGTTGAGAGCCAGCGGGATGCGGCCAAGATCAACAGGTAGCCCACGGCGGTGACTGACACCGTGACGATGCCCGCCCCGTGCGCCTCGAAGAGCGAGGCGATGGACAGCAGCAGGGCCAGCGGGATGCCGGCCAGGGCCGCGGCGCGGATCTCGAAGGCCAGGGCGTCGACCGCCAGTGCCGCCACGGCGGCCCAGACACAGATGGAGAAGACGATGACCCCGGTGCTTTGCACCGGCGGCACCTGGGATCCCATTTCCTCGTTGGCCATGGCCCAGACCTTCAGCAGGGCGCGGTAGGTCGATCCGGTCGGCAGTATGCCCAGCCAGGCAGTGTTGGAGAAGAACAGGACGGTGAGCGCCAGCACCGCCACCACGGCCCCGGCCAGCGTCCCCAGGTAGCGGCGGGCCGACAGGCAGCGCACCACGTTGGTGGCCAGCACGATCAGTGCCACGGCCACCGACACCTGGAGCATCCACCCCCAGTCGCCGACGACCCCGTGCAGCGAGGCGGTGGCCCCAAGCATGGCCACGAGTGTGGAGAGCGCGGCGAAGGCCGCCTCCGGGACCCTGGATGCAGGGGTCTTGGGCGCCCGGGCGGGCGGTGGCGTTTGGGGGCTACGGGTGCGGGGCAGGGTGGTGGTGCTCATGCCTGTCGCCCCAATTCGCCCCAGGCCTCGGCGAGCGTGGTTTTCGGGTTGACCGCGACGGCGGACCAGCCTGCCTGCCGGAAGCGGGAGATGACAGGGAACAGGTGCGCCTCGCGGTTGGCCACGCACAGCACCGTCACCTTGCTGCGTGCCCCGACCACTTCGAGCCAGGCATCGGCCTGCTCCGCGGTGGGCTCGCCCAGGATCAGCACCAGCCGGTCCCCGCGCTCGCGCATGCGTTCCTTCAGGGCCGCGGCGAGCGTGGCCCGGGCCGTCTCGTGGCGCTGGGCCCCGGCCTCCTCGAGCCCCAGGGCGGCGAGTGCCTGTTGCATCCGGGCCGTGGCGTGTGGCCCGGCAAAAAGCTCGTCGGCGTCCTCGGTGCCCGAGGCGGAAACGTTGTTGACGCCCTGGCCGCGGTGGTCGATCAAATCGATGCCAAATCCCGTTTGCGCCAGGTAGGCGCCGACGCCGAGCGCCGCGTGCAGCGCCCATTCGAAGCGTCGGCTGGAGTCCTTGGCGGCCGAGGTGAATTGCGGGATCGACAGGGTGGGTTCGGCGCCCACGCCCTGGGCGAGGAAGGCAGCGCGGGAGCGGTCCAGCATGATCACCGCCCGCGGGGTGGCCCGGTAGTCCTCCTGGCGCACCATCAGCGAGCCGCGCTTGGCGGTTGCGGGCCAGTGGATGCGCCGCACGGTGTCCCCGGGCCGGTATTCGCGGGTCATCACCTCGAAGGAGTCCGGGGTCAGCCGGCGGTTGGAGGCGGCCTGGCCGTGGGAGCCGTGTTCGCCGGGGATGCCGGTGGGCTCGAGCGCCTCGCACACCGGCAGGGCAATCAGTGCGCTGGGCGCATCGAGGGCCGCGGGGCGGGCGGCGAGCCCAAAGACGTCGGCGACCTGTGCCCGCACCGGCCCGACCGCGTAGATGCCGCGGGTGGCGGGCCGCAGCCGGTATTCGTACCAGCTGCCCGAGCCCCCGGGGCCCTGAGCCGCGGTGCGCGAGGGGTAGCTGAATTCCGGGCCCTTGCCGAAGTCCTCGGGCAGGGTGTCGGTGAGCGGAATCGATGCGCCGGCGCGCCCGGCGTGGGTGATGTGCAGCCGCACCCGGACCGGGGAATCGGTGGTTGCCTGGGGCGGGTTGAAGGTGCGGGTCACGTTAAGCGCGGGGTTGCCGAAGCGCAGCAGGAAGGCCGCCAGCAGCGGGGTGAGCAGCAGGAACAGGGACACTGCAAGCAGCTCGCGCCGCCCCAGCAGGAAGGCAAGGAGCAGGGCGAGCGCCCCGGTGGCAAACAGGCCCCAGCCGCGCGCGGTGAGGAACCCCAGGTGGACCTTTTCGCGCAGCGTCGCCGGCGGCCCGGCAATGGCCCAGCAGGTGTGGGAGGGGGATTCGCGGAACTCGTTGGGTTCCGCGGCGTCGGTGCTCATGCGTGCCGTTCCTTGCCTCGTTGCGCCCGGTGCTAGCCGCGTGCCCCGGCGCGCACGGGTATCGCGTTGAGGATCGCCACGAGGATGGACTCGGCGTTGGCGCCGGCGGCCTCGGCCCGGCGGTGCAGGATCAGTCGGTGGCCAAGCACCTTGGCGGCGATGTTGCGCACATCCTCGGGCAGCACGTAGTCGCGGGCGTTCAGCGCGGCCTCGGCCTTGGCCGCCCGCAGCAGCTGCAGCAGGGAACGCGGGGAGGCGCCCAAGCGGATGTCGGAATGTTCGCGGGTCGCCCGGCCCAGCGCCACGACGTATTCCTTCACCGGCTCGGAGACGTAGACCGCCGCAACGGTGTTGATCAGCGAGTGCAGCGTTGCCAGGTCAAGGACCGCTTGCAGGTTGTCCAGCGGCGAGGTGGACTGGTGGGTCTCGAGCATCGCCATCTCGGCGGCCGCATCCGGGTAGCCCATGGAGATCTTGGCCATGAACCGATCGCGCTGCGCCTCGGGCAGCGGGAAGGTTCCCTCGAGCTCGATGGGGTTCTGCGTGGCGATCACCATGAAGGGGCTCTCCAGCCGGTGGGTGATCCCGTCGACGGTGACCTGTCCCTCCTCCATGCATTCGAGCAACGCGGACTGGGTCTTGGCGTTGGCCCGGTTGATCTCGTCGCCGATCACGATGTGCGCGAAGACCGGGCCGGGACGGAACTGGAACTCATGGGTGTTTTGGTTGAAGATCGACACCCCTGTCACATCCGAGGGCAAAAGGTCCGGGGTGAACTGGATGCGGTGCACCGTGCAGTCAACGGACTTGGCCAGGGTCTTGGCCAGCATGGTCTTGCCGACCCCCGGCACGTCCTCCAGGAGCAGGTGTCCCTGGGCCAGCAAGACGGTCAGGGCGGTGCGCGCCACCTCCGCCTTGCCATCGATCACCGTGGCAATCCCGGCCAGCACTTCTTCGCAGACCCGGCCGAATTCGTCGGCGGGAAGAACCTGGGACTCGGTGGAAAGCGACATGCAACGTCCTCCTGGAGCGCATCCGATTGGCGGGCGGTCAAAGCCCTCCATCCCCACGATACCGCCAATGTTGTGCCCCGCATCACGCTGAAGCCGTCGAGTCGCCCATCCGCGTACGCTGGATGGGCGAGTGGTCATTGCCCCGGGAAGCCGGGGCGCGTAAAGAAGGGGACGTGGCATCCATGTCAACGGCAAAGCAGCAAGTGGAGACCTCAAGGACCCAGGGGGTGCCGGCCGCCTACCTGCCGGCCCCGGTGGCGGGGGAGTCCGGCGCCCCGGGCAGGAGCACCAAGGATGAGCAAGGCAAGAAGCGCGACCTCTCCTACCCTCCAGCCCCGGCGCCATTGCCCTTTGGCGTGCCGGATAACCACACGCACCTGGATTTCCGCGACGGCTCGGTCCACGTCACCGTCGCCCAGGCGCTGGATGCGGCAAATGCGGTGGGCGTGCCAGGCGTCGTCCAGGTCGGCTGCGACGTGGAATCCTCCGAGTTTGCTGTCCGCGCCGCCGAAGAGGACCCTCGGGTATTGGCCGCCGTGGCCATCCACCCCAACGACGCCGCACGCCTGGCCGTGACCGGGGACCTTGATGCCGCGATCGCCCGGATCGAGGAGCTGGCCGCGCATGGCCGCGTGCGGGCGGTGGGTGAAACCGGGCTGGACTATTTCCGAACCGGCGAAACCGGCCGGCCGGCCCAGGAGCACTCCTTCCGCGAGCACATCCGCATCGCCCGCGAGCACTCCAAGGCACTGCAAATCCACGATCGTGACGCACATCTCGATGTGGTGCGCGTCCTGGAAAGCGAAGAACTTCCCGAGCGCGTGGTCTTCCACTGTTTTTCCGGCGACGCGGAACTGGCCGAGATCTGCAACGCCAACGGCTGGTACCTCTCCTTCTCCGGCACCGTGACGTTCAAGAACTCGCACGACCTGCGCGCGGCGTTGTCGGTGGCCAACCCCGAATTGGTGCTGGTGGAGACCGATGCACCGTTCCTCACCCCGCATCCCTACAGGGGCCGGCCGAACGCCAGCTACCTGATCCCGCAAACCGTGCGATTCATGGCCGAAACCATGGGTGCGGACCTGGAGGAATATTGCCGCACGCTTGCCTCAAACACGAGGCGTGTCTACGGGGACTTTTAGCCCATATTGTGCACAAGGCAAGCACGAAGTGCTTGCGGCCTTATTACGATTCGGTTACGGTTGATTTTTAGTAGCCGGGATCGGGGAAGGTTCCCGGGTGCATTTGATTCTGCCTGCGGCGGGGAAACACGTGCCGCCGCGCGACATCGATGAGATGACAAGAATTGGATTGTGCTCGCACCAATCAATGGGCACACGGTGGGCTGCGCCCGGTTTTGCCGGGAGCAACCGTTCACCCGCCGTGTACGCATCGATCTGCCCCCGTGCCCGGGTTAGACCTAAGTTTGGAATCCTGTGCAGAATGCCCTTAAGAATCGTTGGGTGAAGATCGGCGCGCAAGCAGCCGTTTTGACCGCGTTGATACTCGGTCTGGTCATGTTCGTCGGAGGCAGCAAGACCCTTGCCGTGGCCGTCGATGGCCAGAGCCAAAGCATCACCACGCGCGCCGCCACCGTCGCAGATGTCCTGGAGGACTCATCGATCACCCTCGATGAGCTCGATGAAATCACCCCGGCACTGGATGCACCGGTCGCCGACGGAGCCGTCATCGACATCAAGCGCCACAAGGAAGTCAACGTGAGCATCGACGGCGTGGACCGCGTCGTGCACACCACCGGACTGACCGTGGCCGATGTCGTGGACCAACTCAACGTTTCCGAAAAGGCACAGATCGAGCAGGGCCGGGCATTGTCCCTGGCTTCGCTGGTCACCCCGATCGACATTTCCACTCCCAAGGACGTATCGATCAAGGCCGATGGCAAGACCAAGAAGCTGAACACCACCGCCGAGACCGTTGGTGCGGCGCTCAAGGAAGCCAAGCTCACCCTGGGCAAGGATGACGAGCTCAACGCCAAGGTGGCCGACGCCGTCAGCGATGACATGGAATTGAAGATCGTCCGCGTCAAGACCAAGACCGTCACCGAGACCGAGGTCATCGACCACGGCACCGACACCGTCAAGGATTCCGACGCACTGGTCGGCACCAAGAAGACCCTGGAAGAGGGCAAGGACGGCGAACGCACCCTCACCTACACCGTGACGCTGCGTGACGGCAAGGAATCCAAGCGCGAACTCGCCAGCGACAAGGTCACCACCAAGGCCGTCGACGCCGAGGTCTCCGTTGGCACCAAGCCCAAGCCCAAGGCCGAGCCGAAGGCACCCACGACCTCCGGCAGCGTCTCGAGCACCTGGGCCGCCCTGGCCAAGTGCGAGTCCGGCGGCAACTGGTCGATCAACACCGGCAACGGCTACTACGGCGGCCTGCAGTTCTCCGCCAGCAGCTGGCTCGGTGCCGGCGGCGGCAAGTACGCGCCCCTGCCGCACCAGGCATCGGCATCCGAGCAGGTCGCCACGGCCGAGGTGCTGCGCAGCAGCGGCGGCTGGGGCCACTGGCCCTCATGCTCCAGCCAGCTGGGCCTGCGCTAGAGACCTCCCGGGCCCTCCGGCCCTAAGCACCACCGCACGGGTGCACTTGATTTCACAATGAACCATGGGTTCCGCCTTCTCAAGGGGCGGGACCCATTGTTCATGGCAGCAACACCCTCCCGCAACCCACCCCAAGGGGACGCCCCGGTCGGCGGGCCATGGGCCCTGAACTAGGATTGAGACGTGACTTCCGTAGAATCGACCCCGCCACCACTGCTCGGCGCCACCGAGATCCGCCGCCTTGCCGGTGAACTCGACGTGCGCCCCACCAAGACGCTGGGGCAGAACTTCGTCATCGACGGAAACACCATCCGGCGCATCGTGGCCACCGCCAAGCTCGACCCGACCGAGACCGTGCTCGAGGTCGGACCGGGCCTGGGCTCGCTGACCCTGGGCCTGCTCGATGCCGCCGCCCGCGTCGTTGCGGTGGAAATCGACCCGAAGCTCGCGGCCCGGCTGCCGCAGACTGCGGCCGAGTTCCGCCCGGACAAGGCGGCGAATCTCACCGTCGTCCTCTCGGACGCGCTGAAGATCACCGAGCTTGAGCACCCTCCCACCGCCCTGGTGGCGAACCTGCCCTACAACGTGGCGGTGCCCGTGGTGCTGCACCTGCTCGAGCATTTCCCGTCGCTGCAACACGGCCTGGTCATGGTCCAGGACGAGGTCGCCGACCGCATGGCCGCGGGCCCGGGCAACAAGACCTACGGAGTGCCCTCGGTCAAGGGCGCCTGGTACGGCACCATGCGCAAGGCTGGTGTCATCGGCATGAACGTCTTCTGGCCCGCGCCCAAGATCAATTCCGGGCTGGTCAGCTTCGAACGCGGCACCCCGCCGGAAACCACCGCCACCCGGCGCGAGGTCTTCGCCGTCATCGACGCCGCCTTCGCCCAGCGCCGCAAGACGCTGCGCGCCGCCCTGGCCGGCTGGGCCGGATCCCCGGCCCTGGCCGAGGCCGCCCTGCTGGCCGCCGGCATCGACCCGCAGGCCCGCGGGGAAAAGCTCGGCATCGCCGAATTCGCCGCGATTGCCGAGGCAAAGGTCGCCCAGGAACCGGCCGCCCCATGACCCATGCCGTCATTGCCCGTGCCCCGGGGAAAATCAACTGCTACTTCAGGGTCGGCCCGCCCCGGGCGGACGGCTACCACTCGGTGGCCAGCCTGTACCTGGCCGTCTCGCTCTATGAGGACGTTTCGGCCACTGCCCGGGACGACGAGGAAATCCAGGTCTTCCTGCACCCGGATTCCACCGCCGTCTCGGACCCCGAGTCCTTCCCGCTGGGACCGGAAAACCTGGTGGTCAAGGCTGCAACCCTGCTGCGCGAACACACCGGGCACTACGCCGGGGTCGATTTGTGCATCACCAAGCGCGTGCCGATCGCCGGGGGAATGGGCGGGGGATCGGCCGACGCCGCCGCCGCGCTCGTGGCCTGCAACGCACTGTGGGGCACCGGGCTGAACCGCGAGGAGCTCTCCCGCCTGGGCGCCCGCCTGGGCGCCGACGTGCCGTTTGCCCTGCAAGGCGGCGCCGCCGTCGGCCTGGGCGTGGGAGACGAGCTGGCTCCGCTGCTGCTGCGCACCCGCACCGACTGGGTGCTGGTCCCTGCCTCCTATGGGCTGTCCACACCGCGGGTCTATGGCATGCTGGACCGGCTGCGGGCCAGCGAGGACGTCGAAACCCCCACCGAGGTCGACCCGCGCATGATCGGGGCGCTGCTGGACGGTGACCTGGATGCGCTGGCACCCCTGCTGGTCAACGACATGACCCGCGCCGCCCTTGCCCTCGCGCCGGAACTGGGCGTGGTGCGCGACGTGGGCGAGGCCGCCGGAGCCCTGCACGCGCTGGTCTCCGGATCCGGGCCCACCCTGGCGCTGCTCGCCCGCGACCACGCCCACGGCGCGGAAATCATCGCCCAGCTTTCCGACGAAGCGGGCGTGGCAACCCTGCAGGTCCATGGCCCGGTCCCCGGCGCCGGCATCCTGCCCACGCCCATCGAAACCCCGTAACAAAAGGAGCACCAAACCGTGGCCCACCTGCTCGGCGCCGAAAACGTTTCCATGTCCTTCGGCACCCGTACCGTCCTTGACGCGCTTTCCCTGGGCCTGGAGGACGGGGATCGCATCGGCATGGTCGGGCGCAACGGCGACGGCAAGTCCACGCTCATGCGCCTGCTGGCCGGGCGCATCACCCCCGACGAGGGCCGCGTGACCAAGCGCGGGGACGTCCGGGTGGCCTACCTCGACCAGTCCGACGTGCTCGACGGGGACCTCTCCGTCGGCGCCGCCATCGTTGGCGAGGCAGCCGACCACGAATGGGCCTCCAACCCGCTGGTGCGCGAGGTCATGGGCGGTCTGGTCGGCGAGGTCGACTGGCACGCGGAAGTCTCCTCGCTCTCCGGCGGCCAGAAGCGCCGCGTCGCCCTGGCCAAGCTGCTCATCGGCGAGCACGAGGTGATCATGCTCGACGAACCCACCAACCACCTCGACGTCGAGGGCGTCGCCTGGCTGGCCAAGCACCTGAAGGACCGCTGGCGCGCCAACGCCAACGGGTTGCTGGTCGTCACCCACGACCGCTGGTTCCTGGACGAAATCTGCACGCGGACCTGGGAGGTCCACGACGGCACCGTCGACCCGTTCGACGGGGGCTACGCCGCCTACGTGCTGGCCCGTGCCGAGCGTGATCGGACCGCCTCGGTGGTGGAGTCCAAGCGCCAGCAGCTGGTCAAGAAGGAGCTGGCCTGGCTGCGCCGCGGCGCCCCGGCCCGCACCGCCAAGCCCAAGTTCCGCATCGAGGCCGCGAACACGCTCATTGCCGACGTCCCCGCGGCCCGCGACACCGTGGAACTGAACAAGATGGCCACCGCACGCCTGGGCAAGGACGTGCTTGACCTCGAACACGTCTCCCTTGACTTCGGTACAGGCAAGCCGCTGTTCAACAACATCACCTTCCGGCTGGCCCCGGGCGAACGCGTGGGCATCGTGGGCGTCAACGGCGCCGGCAAGTCCACGCTGCTGCAACTGCTCAACGGCCAGATCGAACCCACGTCCGGGCTCATCAAGCGCGGCAAGACGGTCAAGACCGCCATCCTGACCCAGGAGGTCAAGGAGCTCGACGAGGTCAAGGACATGCGCCTGATCGAGGTCATCAAGGCCGAGCGGATGTCGTTCGAGGTCGGCGGCAAGGAAGTCTCCGCCGGGCAGCTCGCCGAGCAGCTGGGCTTCGGCACGGACAAGCAGTGGACCACGGTGAAGGAACTTTCCGGTGGCGAGCGCCGCCGCCTGCAGCTGCTGCGCCTGCTCATCGGCGAGCCCAACGTGCTCATGCTCGATGAGCCCACCAACGACCTGGACACCGACACGCTGGCCGCGATCGAGGACATGCTCGATGGCTGGCCCGGCACCCTCGTGGTGGTATCCCACGACCGCTACCTGCTCGAACGCGTCACCGACCACCAGGTTGCATTGCTGGGCGACGGCAAGTTGCGCGGGTTGCCCGGCGGCGTCGACCAGTACCTGGAGCTGCGTGCCGGCGCGCAGGGCGGCGGCAACACCGGTGCGCCCACCGACAAGTCAGGCCCGGCCGCGACTCCCGAGTCCACCGGCCCCAGCGAAGCGGAAAAGCGCGAGGCCCGCAAGGAACTGAACCGCATCGAGCGCCAAATGGGTAAGCTTGAAACGCTGGTTGCCAAGCTCCACGCCCAGATGGCAGCGGCATCCGAGGCCATGAAGTTCGACGAGGTCTCCACGCTCAATGCCACCTTGCGGAGCGTCGAGCTGGAAAAGGAAGACCTGGAAATGGCTTGGCTTGAGGCCGCGGAAACCGTGGGCGAGTAGCAGTCTCCTTTCCGCCGCGGCATCTTTCCGATCGCCGGCACACCAGGGCTTCGAGGCAATGGCCTCGGCCGTGGTGTGCCGAAATGGGTGACGCACCCAAGGGTCGTGTCGATGGCATAGCAGGGGAAACGCCCACCTGGCCTGTGGGCCCGGCACTGCCGCAGCTATGGAATGCCGGCCCCCGTGCCCGCTATGGGATTCATCCACTGGGTGCTATGTCTACTGGATTGCTCGCCGGGCGCGTTCGGTCCTGATTCGGACCACGACACAGGTCAGCAACGCACCGAATGCGGCGCCCAAGGCATTGCAGATGACGTCGCGCACGGAACCAACGCGGCCGTCCAAGAAGAAGTATTGAACCAATTCGATACAGACTGAAAGCCCGACGGCGCAGCACCAGCCGACGAATATCCGTCGACGGGAAAATACCAGCGGCAGCAGCATGCCCAGGGGAACGAAGAACAAGATGTTGGCAGCGGCCTCGACGTGCCCGAAGCGCACGCCGAGCAGCAAGCCATGGCCTTGAATTCCGTCCAGGACGCCGCCCACGGTTTCCGGCAATCGCATGTCCCCGAGCCGGAGCATGAAAGCCATCACAAATACGACCGACAAATAGGCCACAATGGCGCCGAAGGCCAGACGCTGAATTCTCAGCCGGGATTTCATCGCTTTCCGTAGGAAAAGCCAACCACGTTCCATTGGTCGCCCGTCGTCGGCGAACCCTGCCGTGCCGTTTGTGTGAGTGCAGGTTTGCCGGTCACTGTCGTGTTCGGGGTTCGGTGGGGGAGTTCAAGATCTGCACCCTCTTGCCATCCACATGCCGTCGAATGACTCAGGACCCCGCAATCGTTGCCCGTCGTCGAGGAACCGCCTGGGCGCGAACGGGTAACGGCCGGTCCTGCCTTTAGAAATGTCATTGGACCGCACCCCGTCTTGATGGTTCGGTCTAATGACCCGTCCGGTCAACTGTGCATGATAGCCCGGTGTGCTGGCAAGCAACGTCGGACGCCGGCCCACGTATGCAAGGTCCCGTGTGAACCAAGTGGACAAGAACACCATAGTCGAGCCTTCGGGTCTTGCGTCGAGGCGTTTTCGGATAATTCGGTTCCGCATCGCAGGATTCCCCTGCCCCGGAATGGACACCGGAACACGGGCATCCCCGGTGCATTTCCGTCAAGCTAGGCACTTCTTCGCGAGGCGCCGGCCCTGTCCTCTGCCTGTTTGGGAGTATGGGCCGCAGGTCTACCCCTTGTGCAACACGGATCCGCGCGGGAGACTTTGAACTGAAGGAAGCAAGCGGTGAAGCACGGTGGCAAAATGCGATCGAGTGGTACCCGTTGGACATTGGTGATTGTCGCTTAGGGGGATAGGAGCACCAGGGAACACTTCACGCGGGGAATGCTCTAGCCGGCTGGGGGGTCGGTTAGGCAAACAACTAGTGATTTCTCGACGCTTGCCGTCTAAGATAGCCATCAACGTCGACAAAGCGATGCGTCTTGGCGTACTTGGGGAAAGAACCGATTTTGGGGACGGTTTTTACGATGCAGTATTCGCAATATTTAACTGAAAATCACTCTCGAAATGCAACTGGACTCTTGGGGGAGACCAGCACTTCGTTCGTGACGACGGATCCGGCCGAACTGATCCACGGGATTCTCGCGGATCCCGCCAGCGGCGGAGCTGTGCTTATCGGTCCGGTTGGCAATGGACGCCAGGATGCCTTCGAGACCGGATTCTCTCGGCTCGATGTGCAACCGGAGCTCATTCGGCTCAACGGCACCAGTTTTGCCACGCGCGTGCCCAGGGGTGCCCTTGCATTCCTGCTCTCGCGACTGGACATTGGAATCGAGGCGTCGCGTCATGAAGTAATCCACGGTCTCGCAGGATTGCTCTGCCCGGCAGGGCGCCCGGCAGTGGTGCTCCTGGGACGCCCGGAACTTGTCGACGAACAATCGGCATCCGTTCTTGCTCAATTGGCGGCCATGAGGAAAATCGTCTTGGTCGTGGTTTGCGAACGGCTTCAGGACCTTCCACAGGATGTCCTCTCGTTATATCGATCCGGGAGACTGGCCCGAATCACCATGCGCAGCATGGACATGAGCGAGACGCGTTGTTTCCTGGAGCATGAGCTCGGCGGCCCGATGTCCATGCTCGCCGCAGCCACGCTTCGATACCTGACTGACAACAACCGGGATTTGATGCTGAAGCTGGCCCGCATCTGGGTAGCCGATGGCGAATTGCAACAGCACAGGGGGGTATGGGTCCTGCGGCTGGGCACGCTGGGTGCCGGGCCGGCGCTGAATGCCATGATGAACTCGATGCTCTCTGGCCTGAAACAACCCGAACTCCAATTGCTTCACTCCTTGGCCATTGGTGGTCCGATCGCGCTAGACATGGTGCACCGAAACGGACTGGCACGGGAGCTTGACGCGTTGTGCAGAAGTGGTCATGCCCGCATCGCCCAAGGGCCCATTGACCATGTGACGATTGGCGTTCCGCTACTGTCGCTCCTGTTGCGCGAAGGTCTTGACGATGATCTGCGACTAGGCGTCGAGGAAAGCCTTGTCCGGTTGCACACAGATCCGGTTGCCGCGCAGGCGCACACCTCGATGCGGGCACTGGTGGACATAGGTGCCGTCCAGGAGCTGGTCGCCGTGGCCCAGGATTTCGGCGTGGAAGGATTCACGGCGGAATCCTGGCCGCATGACCCGGAACACCGGATTGCCATCCTGAACCTGCATGTGAAAGCGTTGCTTACTCTCCATCGAGCCGGTGAAGCGGCAACTCTTTTGGCCAGCGCCGAAGCCGGATTCCAAGCAGCACCGTACGCAAGCGGTTTGGGCGACCGAATGGCTTCGGCACGGCAGGAACTGGAGATTCTCAAGAGCCGGGTGCTAATGGGCGCCGAAGGGGATCTCTCGGTCGATGTCCGACAATCTGATGGCAATCTGGTCGAATCAACCGAATGGCACACCGAATCACTGCACTTCCGGGCCTTGACGGTACAAATTCTTGGATGGGCGGCCCGGTCACGGCAGAGCGATGCCTTGAATGCCGTCGAACAGATCAACGACGACCTGGCCGGGCTGAGGATCAACGGGCAATTTGAAGAAATCTTCCCAGCAGATGAAGCTGCCGAGCTCGAAGCCATGCTGTTGCAAACCCAATTGATGGCAGGGAATTGGAGGGGTGCAGCACTCAGGGCCCAGGCATTGGCCAGCGGCCAATACCCCAATCCGAGGGTCACTGCCTACGCAGATGCGGTTCGGGGCATCCTGTTTGGGCTCTTTGACGAAGCCGAACGCGCATTGCACGTACTGAACCCCGCCTTGCAGCAATTTGCGTTCACCCCGGATGCAGCGGAACGTGCCGCCGTGGAAGCGGTCGCCACTTATTCACTGGTTTCCATGGGGCAGAGCGCCGAAGCCACCGAATTGCTGCTCAAGGAGCCGGAACCGGCGCGATCGGAAATGCCGCTGAACTTCTTCTCGTGGGTGGCCGAGGTCTTCTCGTCGCTTTCGGTGGCACGGATCAATGATCTGGGTTCGGGACAATCCAGGCTGGTGGCTTTTGCCGACAAGGTCCATGGTGCGGGGTACACAGGGCTGGAGATGCACACACTGGCGCTGGCGCTGAGATTGGGACATTTTGAGGTGGCCGACCGGTTCCAACGAGTCGCCAGGGCTTGCCAGGGCGCGGTTGCACTGCAATACGCTCGCCTGGCCGGGGCGATATGCCAGGGTGACAAAGCAGGCATGCTTAACGTCCTGGAAGAACTGGCACGATCCGGACAGATATTGTTGTCGGTCCCTGCTTCCAACGCATTGGTCGATGCCTTGGACGCCAAGGAGCAGCGCAGATTGGCCACGTCGCTTTCCCGGCTGAAACGCCAATATGACGATAATCGACGGAAGCCCTTCGACGCGGATCAAGGGCCGGCAGAAAAATTGCCCAGCTGGATGAAGGAGCTGACCAAACGTGAGTCGCAGGTTGCCCTTCTGGCCATCGACGGACACGGCAACTCCGAGATAGCGCGCAGCAGCGGCGTTTCAATTCGTACCGTTGAAGGACACCTGTATCAGGTGTATTCCAAGCTGCAGGTACGAAATCGCCAGGAACTCACTGCCCTTGACCGGGCCACCAGGCGCGCAGCGGGCAAGAGATGAGCAAGCCGACCCATAGGGACCGAGAAAACTCGCACGAATACCGCGAACTGCTCAGCATCGTCACTAGCCCGGAGCTCAGTGGCGCCATCGTTCTGGGCAGTATGGGCATGGGTAAGACGAGCCTGGTTGAAGCGGTGCTGGCACATCCTGATTCTCCCGCTCCCGTGATGCGGCTGTACTGCAGCCCCACTCTGGCCGATGTGCCCTACGGTGTCTTGTCACCGTATTTGGGTTCCCTGCTGCGTATTGAGGGTCCGGTTGAAGTGCTCCGTGAAATCAACAGGACACTCGAGGCGGCCGCCACGGGCAACATGAAACCTGTAGTCGTGGTGGAGGACGCACAGCACCTTGATGCGGAATCCGCGTTTGTCTTGTCCCTCTTGATGGAGAACGCTGCGCTGAAGCTAATTGCCATTGGGGCCGGCGTCCTTGACAGCGACTCGTCCCTGGCAGCGCTTTCCGACTCCGAGGTGCTGTCCACCATCGTTGTCCAGCCGCTTGGCCTCGACGGTGTTCGGGCGCTCGTCGAGGAAATGGTTGGTGGCAGGATCAGTGAAGGAACTGCCCGGATCATTCTTGCCACCAGCGGAGGCAATCCGAGTTTCGTCCAGGCGTATGTGCACTCCTGCAGGGATCAAGGCATCCTGTTTAGCGGCAGGGCGTTTGCGCACGAAAGCGGTGACGAGCCCTCGATATGGATCCTTGCGCGCCCGTTGCCGGTGGCGGATGACCGGCTGACGGACCTGGTGACGGAAATCCATGGGCTGACCCCTCCTGCCGAGCAGCGTACCCTCGAACTGCTGGCCCTTGGCGGTCCGTTGCCGAGCAAGCTCTTGTCCGCATGCGGCTGCCCATATCGGCACCTGCTGGACGCCGGTGAATTGCGGCAAACAACGGATTCCACGATTCGCATCAACTCCGCATTGCACGAAGCCGTGCTGCGCCAACTCGTCACGGCGCAGCGAAGGGCCGAACTATACGCATTGTGGGACACTACTCGCCGAGAACTTGTGCTTCAGCCAACGCCAACGCAGGTACTTTGGGGGATCGAAATCGGTGTGCAGGCCGAGGCCGAAGTCGTGTTGCGGGCCGTGCAACAGGCTGCTGACACCCTGGACTTTGAGCTGGCATGGAAGTTGTGCACTGCTTCGGAGATCGCTGCCCGGAACGAGGAGGGAACGCTACTTGAAGCCATGGTGCTGATGGGAATGGGCCGCTACTATTCCTCGCGGTCGCTGTTGGTCCGGCTCATTGAACAGGCCGGCGACGCATCCATGTTGACCATGGCCTTCAAACAGTTGCTGATTGTCCTGAGCAATCTGGGCGGCGAGGCCCATGACAGAGAGATAGTCGAGCAATTGTGGGAACATCGCGCCAGTCAATTCGACGAAAGCTCTGGCCTGGAGGAGATCGTGAAGGATCATCGGACCGCAGACCTGCTCCTCGACAACTGGAACTCCCTGAACACTCCCGATGCCGCACGCCCTCAAACCGAGGAACTGGAAAGACTCCTCGAGGATCCGGACATGGTTCCCGAGGGGCGCCTCGTTGTACTATCCCTGCTCAGCGATTTGCATAGCATCGAGGGGCACAGCGAGACTGCGCTCGGCCTTGCACGACAAGTGCTTGAGGGCTTGGGACGATACCCGCGCCTGGAGGGAACCTATCAATCAAAGACTGTCTTTCGCGTTGGATGGAACCTCATCTTTTCCGGACGGTATTTCGAGGCCAAGGAATTCATCGATTCCTACCAAGGAAACTCCATTCACGTGATCGTGCATCGCCAAGGCCTCCTCGCGCTGCTTCATGGGTTGGGCGACTTGCTGCAGGGCCGGAAGGCAAACGCCATTGAAGAATTTGCCGAAGCCGTCATGGAACTTCGGCTGAGGGACCCCGCCCAGTTGCTGGCCCTGGCGTTGTGCCTGTACCAGTGGGCGTCGGGAAGTAGCGGGCTTGCCATGGCAGGTAGAGGGGCGGGGGAGCATCTCGATACCGATTTGAACGACAGGCTGCGGGCCGAAGTCCTGGCCGGGATCCCCTCGGCCCATCGACTGTTTGCCCGGGCAGTCGCAGCGAGTGTTGGAAATCCCATGGGACATGAAAAAGTCGCGGACTTTCCGCTCATGGAACGAGAAATGTTGCTATTCGGCACGGCGCAATTGGATCACGAGGAACTGCAAGGCCATCGCGCGCAACAGCGGCTGGAAAAACTGCTCGAAGGCCATCAGGGCCCTCGGGCAGGGTTCATCGCGCGTCTGGTGATGCTCAGGGAGCGAAACGACGCCGAAGCCCTGGAAAGCCTGGGACGGGACGCCCTGCACCAAGGCGAATACCGGATTGGGACCGAGGCACTGACCAGAGCCGCGCTAAAGTACCTCGCTGAGGGCGAGCCGCGAGTCTGCGGCGCGATCCTGCGTCAGGTGGGGCGCATCATTGACGAGCAGGGACTTGTTGCCGAAAATCATATCGCTCGCGCCCTGGCCTTCACGGAGCTAACGGCTCGGGAAAAGGAAATCGTTGATCTGGCACGTTCCGGGATGAATAACGCCCAGATAGCCCGGGCCTTGACCGTATCCCAACGGACGGTGGAAGGGCACCTCTACAGGGTCTTCTCCAAACTGGGTATATCTGAACGCGCGGAACTGAACGTCATGGACCGCGAGCCGGGTAATGGCAGCAACTAAACAGGCGCGATCCACGCAATGTTGAAGTAAGAACCACGCGTGTCAAGGTACGACGGCGCTACGTAAGCTCTTTTACAGGGAACAACGCAGGAAATTGCGATTATGTCCTGTCCGAACGAGTTACCTCTAATTCCCGCCGAAACCTGACGGGTCTGGACTCATCCCTAGGGCGGGACCGGCGGCCAGCGGACCTTCAAAGGTCCACCCCCCAGCGACCGTCGGTCCCCTATCCGATCAAGCCCCATGCCGAACGCACAATGCGTAAGGCATGGGGCTTGATTGTTTGTCCGGACCCAGAATGCGAATTGAGTATTCTCCAAGTATTGACCAAGTAGCTACCGAGTGTCCCTTTCGTCCGGTACTTGGATAAACGAGTGACTGCCCACTCGTGCTCGATTTCCGCTTGCAACCTACGCTCGGTCTTGACCGGGGCACATGACCACTCGCGTGGGAACTTGGGGGCCCTGGAATTGAAACTGCATCATTGGGGAGATTGCACAAATGTGTAAAGAGCGGGCCGAATACCTTGCCCAATTCCACTGTGCTGATCCAGGTCACACGGTGGGGGCAAGCTATGTCGCAAATTAGTGGAAGACTGGACGGGCGCAAACTTGGGCCGATCCGGGCCTGGCATTCAACGACGCTTCCGGTATCGACGTCGGTTGCCGGCAGCAACGCCGGTGTCGGCGGGCGCGGCTATCGCCGCCGCTTGCTGCTGACCGACGTATTGATCATCTTCATGGCCAGTGTCCTGCCGGCCGCGGTTGCGTTGGGCGCAATCCAAGATGCGGGCGGAAAAGGCAGGGGATTGGCACATAGTCTCGGGTTGACGAACCTGACCGTCGCGGAACCGCCACGCTTCGCCCTGGCTGGCATCATCATCGCCGGTTGCTGGATCTTGAGCCTGAAATTCTTTAGGACCCGAGCCATCGGCCGCATCGCGGTGGGAATGCAGGAATACAAGTTCCTGGCATATGCCACCTGCGCGCTTGCAGGGGTGATAGGGAGCCTGGCACTGATCACGGCCACCACCGACTTGCGCATCTTTGTGGTGCTTAGCCTGCCGGTTGGTCTTGGCGCACTCCTGATCGGGCGGTGGGCGTGGCGCCAGTGGTTGGTCGTCCAACGGGCGCGTGGCTTCGCGCTGAGCAACATCCTGATTTACGGCCAGGCCAAGGACGCACCCTACGTCGTACGCCAGATATCCCGGAAGTCGGGCCCGGCGTACCGCGTGGTCGGGGTTCTCCTTGATGGAGAGCCGGACGCCGAGGCGGAGAACAAGATTCGGGCAGCGGATCCAACCTTGCCGTTGATTTACGACTCGGGTCGGGTTGAGGACGATGTCCGGCGCCTGGGAGCCGATGCGCTGGTGGTCGCCGGCCCCTTGACCGGGGGAAACCGCGCCATCCAGGAGCTGGGGTGGCGGCTGGAAACGTGTGCCACCCAGCTGATCCTCGTTTCGTCGCTGACCAACGTCGCCGGCCGACGCGTTCGCATGAGCCCCGTGGACGGCATGCCGTTGCTGCACGTTGACTTGCCTGCATTCACGGGATGGCGCTATGCCATCAAACGCGGCATGGACGTAGCCTTTTCGGCCGCCGTGCTGTTGATTCTCTTGCCGGTCTTGCTTGTCATTGCCCTGGTTATCCGCATGGACAGCCCGGGGAAGGTCTTCTTCAAGCAGGAGCGGGCCGGACGCGACGGCACCCCATTCAAGATGTACAAGTTCCGCACCATGGTGGAAGACGCCGAAGAGCAATTGGCCAAGCTTCAGTTGCTCAACGAGGGCGCGGGACCGCTGTTCAAGCTTAAGGACGACCCTCGCATTACCCGGGTGGGCGGCTGGCTGCGCCGGCACTCCCTGGATGAATTGCCCCAGTTCCTCAACGTCTTGAAGGGCGACATGTCCGTGGTGGGTCCACGGCCGCCGCTGAAAAGGGAAGTTGCCGACTACGAGGGGCATACCTACCGCAGGCTGTACATCAAGCCCGGGGTGACGGGGCTGTGGCAGGTCAGCGGGCGATCGAACCTCGATTGGGAAGAAAGCGTGCGGCTGGACCTGTACTACGTGGAGAACTGGACGGTCCTCAGCGACCTGCGCATCGTATGGCGCACATTCAGAGTCATGATCCAACCGGAAGGAGCCTACTAATGAGCGTCGCACCCGAAACGACTATTTACCCCGCCTTGCGCGTGGCCGTGATCGGTGCCGGATATTGGGGACCCAACCTGGCACGAAACTTTGCGATGAGCTCCGATTGGGAGCTGGTGGCAATCTGCGACATGGATCGGGAACGCGCCGGCGCACTGGCCCGAAAAACGGGGGAGCCGGCGGTGGTGTCCTCGGTGGAGGAGCTGCTGCGGGACCATGACATCGACGCGGTGGCCATCGCCACGCCCGCCCGCACCCACCATGGGATCGCCATGGCGGCCATCGCCGCGGGCAAACACGTGGTGGTGGAGAAGCCGCTGGCCGACAACAGCGTGCACGGCACCCAGATGGTGGAGGCGGCACGTACCGCCGGCACCATCCTGATGGCCGACCACACCTACTGCTACACCCCAGCGGTGCTTAAGATCCGCGAGCTCCTGCAAGCCGGAGAATTGGGCGAGATCCTGTACATCGATTCGGTCCGCATCAATCTGGGCCTCGTGCAGCCGGACGTGGATGTTTTCTGGGACCTGGCCCCGCACGACCTGTCGATCCTGGATTTCGTGCTCCCCGGCGGACTTCAGCCACTGTCGGTATCCGCCCAGGGAGCAGACCCGTTGAACGCGGGCAAGGCCTGCATCGGCTACCTGAACATGCCCCTGGCGAACGGGGCCCTGGCCCACATCAACGTCAATTGGCTTTCCCCGACCAAGATCCGCCAAATGGTGATCGGAGGCAGCCGCAAGACCCTGGTGTGGGACGACCTGAACCCGCAACAGCGCTTGAGCATCTTCGACCGAGGGGTCAATCTGGACCGCCAGGCAATGATCAGGGCGGATGCCGAGGACCGGAAGGGCGCCACGATTTCGTATCGGCTGGGCGACACCTGGTCGCCAGCGCTTTCGGAATTCGAGCCGCTGGGCCTGATGGTCGCCGAATTCGCCTCGAGCATCCGATCGGACAGTCCGGCGCCGACCGACGGACTGTCGGCACTGCGTGTGCTGAAGGTCCTGGAAGAGGCAAGCGCAAGCCTGTCGGCCGGGTCCCGGCCGCAGGCCCACATTCCTACGTCCGCCATGGAGGCAGCATCGTGAGCGACAACCTAAAGAAATTGGCGGGAGGCCGCTACCTGGTGACCGGCGGGGCCGGAACCATCGGTTCCGAAATCGTTGACCAGTTGCTGGCCGCCGGAGCGGCACGCATCGATGTCCTGGACAACCTGGTGCGCGGGCGCCGCAGCAATATCGCAGAGGCGCTGGCAACCGGGAAGGTCAACCTCATTGAGGGGGACATCGCCGACAGGGCATTGGTCAGGGAGGTCATGCAGGGGCAGGACGTGGTCTTCCACCAGGCCGCAATCCGCATCACCCAATGCGCCAAGGAGCCGCGTCTGGCCGTGGACGTGATGGTCAACGGGACGTTCAATGTCCTGGAAGCGGCCGTCGAAGCAAAGGTGCCCAAGATCGTCGCGGCCTCCAGCGCTTCCGTGTACGGAATGGCCGAGGAATTTCCCACCACCGAGCGCCACCACCCGTACAACAACGACACCCTTTACGGTGCGGCCAAGACCTTCAACGAAGGAATGTTCAGAAGCTTTCGGTCCATGTACGGTCTGAACTACGTCATGCTGCGCTACTTCAACGTGTACGGGCCACGCATGGATGTGCATGGTGCCTACACCGAGGTGCTGGTGCGGTGGATGGAACGCATTGCCGACGGGCTGCCACCGCTGATTTTCGGTGACGGGAGCCAGACCATGGACTTTGTCTTCTCAAAGGACATTGGGCGTGCCAATCTTCTCGCAGCGGCCGGCGGGATCAACGAAGGCGTCTACAACGTGGCCAGCGGCACCGAAACCAGCTTGAAGCAGCTGGCCGAAACGCTTTTGCTGGCCATGGACTCGGATCTGTCCATTGACTATGGTCCGGAACGCGCGGTGAACAACGTGGTCCGCCGTCTGGCGGATACCACGGCGGCGCGACGGGACCTGGGCTTCGAGTCAACCGTTGGCCTCGAGGAGGGCCTGCGCAAGCTGGTTGCATGGTGGGGCCCGCTGCGCGAGGAAGTGGCGGCCGGAAGGAACCTGGGCAACAAAGTCGGCGTAGCGAAGTAGAGGAACCAAGACTTCCTTGGGGGGAAGAACAATGAATCGCATCAGTGTCATGAAACCGTGGCTGGGCACAGCAGAATCCGAGGCGCTCGCCGAGGTCATCGCCTCGGGTTGGGTCGCGCAGGGACCACGGACGGCGGCCTTCGAAGAGGCCTTCGCTCAGCACCAACACGTCCAGCACGCGGTGGCGGCATCCAGTTGCACCACCGCACTTCAGCTTGCCTTGATCGTGGCGGGGGTCAAGCCGGGGGATGACGTTGTCGTACCCTCCTTCTCCTTCATTGCCACTGCCAATGCGCCGACCTACCTGGGCGCCAGGCCCGTGTTCGCGGATGTCGAGGAGTCGACGGGCAATGTCACTGCGGACACCGTTGATCAGGTGTTGACCAAGAAAACGACGGCGATCATCGCGGTTGACCAGGGTGGTATGCCCTTGGACCTGGAACCGCTGCGGAAGCTGTGCGACGAACGCGGAATTGCCTTGATCGAGGATGCCGCATGTGCAGCCGGCTCGACCTACAAGGGTGCCCCGGTCGGGGGCGGCGCCGATGTGAGCGCGTGGTCGTTCCATCCCCGGAAGCTGCTGACAACCGGTGAGGGTGGAATGCTGACAACGAACAATTCCGAGTGGGCAGCCCGGGCCCGGCGACTGCGGGAACACGCCATGGACGTCTCGGCGGCCGAGCGCCACGATTCGACCCTCGCCCCGCAGGAACACTATGGGGAGGTTGGCTACAACTTCCGGATGACGGACCTGCAGGCGGCCGTGGGACTGGTGCAGCTGGGCAAGCTCGATGCCATGGTCCTAATGCGCAGGGAACTTGCCGGGCGCTATCGCGAGGCCTTCAAAACGGTGCAGGGCCTGCGATGCGCACAGGATCCGGAGCACGGAACCTCGAACTTCCAGTCCTTCTGGATCGAAGTCGATCCCGGCTTCCGGCTTGATCGTGAACAGCTGCTCGAGCACCTGGCCAGTGACGGGATCTCTGCACGGCGCGGAATCATGGCAGCCCACCGGCAGCCGGCCTATGCCGGGCATTCGGGAACTGTGTCGCCGCTGCCGGTGACCGAGCGCCTGACTGCCAACACGTTGATCTTGCCGTTGTACCACGAGCTTGCCCAACACGAGCAGGATCGCGTGATAGCAAGTGTGCTCAACGCCGGTGGTGGTTGAGATGGCCCGGCTGCTTTTGATTGCCGCCAGCGGGCTGGCACGCGAAGTCATCTCCTCCGTCAAGCAAACTGGTGACCACGAGGTCGTGGGCCTGCTCGACGACGATACCGCCCTGCGCGGGCAGGTCCTCGGAGGCATTCGCGTGCTGGGCGGGCTGGAAATAGCTGCCGGCTCCGACGCCGGATTGCTGATCTGTGC
Organism: Paeniglutamicibacter sp.; assembly: GCF_046714615.1. Lineage (NCBI taxonomy): Bacteria > Bacillati > Actinomycetota > Actinomycetes > Micrococcales > Micrococcaceae > Paeniglutamicibacter > Paeniglutamicibacter sp. The sequence continues at coordinate 31,203 of NZ_JBKKAP010000084.1, read as the reverse complement.
CGGCCAAGGCAGTGCACGTGCAGGCATCGCCGAACGCCTGGAAGCGCTGGGCGTGGGAGTAGACCGTCACGAGACCCATGTGCATTCCTCCGTGGCACTTGGTGAGGGCTCCCGCATCGGTGCCGGCAGCATCGTCTTGGCCGGTTGCGTTGCCACCAGCGACGTTTCGGTCGGTCGGCACTGTGTGCTGATGCCCGGGGTCATCCTGACCCACGACGACAGCCTTGGAGACTTCGTGACCATGGCCGCTGGAGTGGCACTAGGGGGACGCGTCGTGGTTGGTCGTGCGGCGTACCTGGGAATGAATGCCTCGGTGCGCCAGGACCTGAACATCGGCCGTGATGCGGTGTTGGGCATGGGGTCCGTTCTCCTGGATGATCTTCCCGCCAGCCAGGTCTGGGCGGGAAACCCAGCCCGGCGCCTGGCCAGAACGAATGGCGATGGTGCCGGCAAGAATGCGTCGGTTCACCGGACGACCAATGACCAGAACGTGCAACGACAGGAGGCGAACTCATGAGCACCATCCCGGTGGCAGTACAGCAGATCCCATTGGTGGATTTGAAGGCACAGCAACGCGAAATCCAGGATGTGGTGGATGCCGGGCTCGCCGAGATCTTTGAGAGCACTGCGTTCATCGGCGGCAAGGCAGTCACCGAATTCGAGAATGCCTACGCCGGTTTCCTGGGAGCCAAGCACTGCGTGGGTGTCGGCAATGGGACGGACGCGCTGGAATTGGCCCTGCGGGCCAGCGGAATCGGCGCCGGGGACGAAGTCATCCTCCCGGCAAACACCTTCATTGCCACCGCAGAGGCGGTCAGCAGGGTGGGAGCCATCGTAGTGCCGGTGGACGTGGATCCGCTCTACCTGCTCATTGATCCGATGGCCGTCGCCCAGGCGGTCACAGCCCGTACCCGGGCAATCATGCCTGTGCACCTCTTCGGCCAGACGGCCTTCGTGGAGGAACTCGACCCCATCGCCGCTGCGTGCGGTGCGGTGATCATCGAGGACGCCGCCCAATCCCAGGGTGCCAAGCGGTTTGGGCGCAGCGCCGGTACGTTGGGGCACGCTGCCGGAACCAGTTTTTACCCGGGCAAGAACCTGGGGGCCGCCGGGGATGCCGGAGCGGTGCTGAGCAATGACGAGGAACTTTCCGAACGGGTGCGCATGCTTTCGGCGCACGGCAGCCGAGAGAAGTACAGGCACGAGGCCGTAGGCGTGAACTCCAGACTGGACGCTGTGCAGGCGGTGGTGCTCAACGCCAAGCTGGCACATCTGACCGCATGGAACGAGCTGAGGAGACAGGCGGCAACACGCTATGGGCAGCTGCTGGAGGGCGATTCCGCAATCACGTTGCCGCTGCAGGCCGAGGGCAACGCTGATGTCTGGCACCTGTACGTGGTGCGCGTGCCGCAGCGAGATCGGGTCTTGGAGGAATTGAATGCCGAGGGCATCGGTGCCGGCATCCACTACCCGACGCCGGTGCATCTGACGGAGGCATTCGCCCACCTCGGCTATGGGCGGGGTTCCTTCCCGGTGGCCGAACGCGCCGCGCAGCAGATCCTTTCGCTGCCGATGTATCCACATATCTTTGCGTCGCAGCAGGAATCCGTCGTACGCCTCCTGCGCACGGCGCTGCACGGCAAGGAGGGACTGCGGTGAAACGCATCCGAGTCATTGTTTGCCCGCATGAATTGGTCATGGGCGGCAGCCAGATAAATGCCATCGAGTTGGCCGGCAAACTCAAGCAGCGCGGGCACGACGTGGTTGTTTTTGCACCTCCGGGACAACTAAGCGGCCGGGTGGCTGAACTCGGCCTTGAACTTGTTGCCAGCCCGGACGGCACCCGGATGTCCTGGGGATGGATGCGTGAGCTGGGACGTCTGGCAAAGGATTGGAAGGCCGATATTGTTCATACCTATGAGTGGGCACCCAGCTTGGGAGCAGCCTGGCGGCTTTTGCCATTCACAGGTACCCGCGTCGTCATGACGGTACTGTCCATGGACGTTCCCGACTTTCTACCGAAGCACGTTCCACTGATCGTCGGGACCAAGGCATTGCACCATCAGTCAGGTCGTCGGAGCGCCCCCGTGCACCTCATGGAACCGCCAATTGACACGGAACAGAACAGCCACGGGGCCCTACCGTCTTCGCAGATCAAGCACGATGGATTGGTCATCTCTATGGTTTGCCGCATTACGGATGAACTCGACAAGGCCGAAGGAATATTGCAAGCCATCTATGCCGTGGCAGGACTTTCCCGGGATCGGAGATTGCAGCTAATCATTGCGGGTGATGGTGAAGCCATGCAGAAGATTAGGGTCGCAACCCGCGAAGTAAATGAGCAATTCGACCGAGAAGTAGTGCGCCTGGTCGGAACCCTATTCGATCCGCGCGCGGTGTACGACCAATCCGACATAAGCCTTGGCATGGGAAGCTCGGCATTGAAGGCGTTGTCCTTCGCGAAACCACTAATTGTGCAAGGGTCCGGTGGCTACTGGAAAACACTGACACCGGAAACCTTAACGGAATTCGAGTGGCAAGGATTTTACGGGCAAGGTGGAGGTGGGGCAGAGGCCCTCGCCACATGTTTGGCAAGGCTGTGTGACGATGCACCATTGCGGGAGCGTTTGGGCATCTGGGGTCGAAGCCTCGTCGAGGAAAAGTACAGTCTTCGCAATGCCACGGTTTCATTGGAAAGAATCTACTTCCAGACTCTTGCTGCCAACACGAGACGTGGTGTCGGTTCTGCGTGTATGACCAGATCCGCGTATGACTTCGGCAAGTTCTTGCTTGCGAAAAGAATACGCTCCGGGGTATCGCCATGAGACCCGCCATTTCCATCGACTTGAGCGCCCCAGTGGTGCAGCTGCACGGTGCCTTGAACCGGGCTATCCACCTCATCGGTGGCCGAATGCAGCGTATCGGCATGCGAGCCCAAATATGGTCCACGAATCAATCCCACGACCCGGAAAGCCGTTGCCGTGTTGATGCAGACCGGGGCGCAGCTTTGTCTGCGCAAGCAGGGTTCAGTTTGATTCCGCGGTCCCAAGCCCCGTTTGGAGCCAGCCATGCATCAAGTTGATCTGAGGTCGGGAATTCGCCGGGGACTTGTCTGGAGCTCACTGAACGCGGTGGTGCTACGAGTCGGCACTTTTGCCATGGGAATTTTCCTTGCCCGCATTCTGGCACCCGAGGAATTCGGGGTATTTGCAATCGCCCTAACGGTGCAAGCGGTTCTGATGACTTTGGCAGACTTTGGCCTGAGCACGGATCTGATCCGTTCCAAGAACCACGTTGCCAAGAGCCCCACCGTTGCCACATTGGGACTGATCATGGGCACATTGCTGTTTATCCTCATGTGGTCCAGCTCGCAGGCAACGGCAAATCTATTGGGAAGCCCGGAAGCGGGACCCGTTATTGCTCTCATGTCGGGTTCACTACTCTTGGCTGGACTGGGCGTAGTGCCTTACGCGAAGTTGCAGCGTGATTTTCAGCAAAAGCGGTTGTTTGGGATAAGTCTTCTAGATTTTTTTGTTGTCAACACTCTAACGGTTGTTCTGGTGCTATTGGGTTGGGGCGTGATGTCCCTGGCGATCGCTCGACTGGCTGCCCAGTTTGCAACGCTCATTGCACAATTCATTCTTGCCGGGGTGAAACCAAAATTTGGCTTCACCCGCGCACTTGCTCCCGAGGTCATTTCCTTCGGGCTGCCGGTGGCCGGCGCAAATATGCTCTCTTGGATGTTGCTCAACGTCGACAACATCGCAATTTCCAGCATGGCGGGACCTGTCAGTCTCGGCTTCTATTATCTGGCGTTCAATATTTCGAATTGGCCAATGAGCATGCTCGGTCAGGTCGTACGATCCATTGCGCTACCCGCATTCGCGCGAGTCGTGGGTGGTCAAAGGGACCGAAGCCTCGCCCTCGCCCTGGGACCGGTGTGGGCGATAGCCCTATTTGCGGGTTTCATGTTGTCCACCCTGTCGGAACCAGTGATCAGGCTTGTTTACGGGGATCGGTGGGTGCCATCGGCGAGAATCCTGGTGTTTCTCGGAGTCTTTGGCGCGCTTCGCATGATTTTCGATCTCTTTGTGTCCTACTTGCTGGCCACGGGCCATTCCAAGCGTGTCCTGACGGTGCAGGCAGTATGGCTTATTGGGCTGTTGCCCGCCATCGCATTTCTTGTGCGCCAAAGTGGTGCACCGGGAGCCGGACTGGCGCATTTGATCGTTTCGATTTGTGTGGTCCTCCCCGCTTACATCATTGTCCTTTATCGGAGTCAGGCCGATATCAAACTGGTGCTTCGATACATTCTTATACCGGTTCTGGCCGCCGTCCCCGCTGTTTGCGCGGCGTATTTCATCACGCTTGCCGTCGACACGAATTTCACCAAACTTGTTCTCGGCGGGTTGGCCGGATCCGTTGTGTATGCGGGGATCATTTTTCGGTGGTTTAGGACCAGGGTCCGAGAACTGATGAATTATTCGGAGAATGACGCCGACGTTGTGTCTGCCGTCCCTGTCGTCGTCACGAGGGAGACAGCGGTAGCTAGCCGTAGCGAAGCGGGGGAAGACAAATGAATCAGGGAAAACGAGGCCGATTCAGGGTACCGGGGACAGCAGGACCGATTGCAAAAGTCAGCGTTGTCATCCCGTGCTACAACTACGCAAAGTATCTGCCGGCTGCCGTGCACAGCGTGGCCACACAGGAAGGAATTCAAACGCAAATAATAGTTGTAGATGATGCATCTACGGACGATAGTTTGAATGTGGCGAACGAACTCGCTAATCAATACACTCAACTAATCGTCTTAGACAACAAGACCAATCGTGGGCCCGTGGAGACTTTCAATCGGGGATTGGAATTTGTGACGGGTGAATTCCTGGTTCGACTTGACGCAGACGACCTGTTGACGCCGGGTTCGCTCCGACGCTCCGTGGACGTCGCCCAATCGGACCCCGATATTGGACTTGTTTATGGGCATCCGATTCACTTTACCGGCGATACTCTGCCCAGGGCCAGGCGAGAGGTAAAGGGGTGGGCGCATTGGGATGGATTGCAGTGGCTGGAAGATCGTTGCCGGACTGGGCTAAATGTCATAACCTCGCCCGAGGTGCTCATGCGGATGTCCGTTGTGAGGCAAGTGGGAGGCCAACGAAACCTGGCGCATACCCACGACATGGAGATGTGGATGCGCATTGCGTCGGTGTCCCACGTTGCCTACATACGTGGCGCGGACCAGGCCTGGCATCGTGACCACGCCGGGAGCTTGTCAGCCCGCAAAGTCAATGTCACCACGGACTTTGAGCAACGGTGGTTGGCCTTTGAAACGTTGTTCGAGAATCGTGAGCTGCGGGATCGCCGATTCTCATCCTTGCGTGCCCTGGCTCGCCTGGCGCTGATCGAAGAGGGAATTAGATCTGCACGCGTGGAACTACAACTGGGCATACCCGACCAAAAACGGTTTGACGCATGGGTGGCGATGGTGCGGCGGATCGGGCCCAGCGAGACACAGAATGCCCAAATTGAACGCCTGGTATCGCATGCGCGGAACCCCCGTTCGTCGCTCGTAGGGAAAGCGAGCGCCTTCCTCAGACGTGCTTACCGTCGGCTGACTCGTGAATATCGGAAGAGGCATTGGGCCAGCTATGGGGTCTATTGAGAGCCAAGATGCTGATCGGAGCTTTATGGAACCGCCAGAAGAAGCCTATTTCTATTGAAGAAATAATAACCAAATCGAGGGGGAACAAATGTCCAATCCAACGCAACACGCCGAACAACTAATCCGCGGCCTCCGCCATTTTGGTGTTGAAGGCACCAAACGCCGCATCGCACGAAAGGTGTTCCGAATCGTAGATTCTCGGTTGAATCTCGCGGAGCTTGATTTCCCGTTGCGCCACGATGATGTAGTCGACCTTGTGCATTATTCATACGCGCATCCTCCGCAGGTGGCCAAAGAAAAGCTCCGCATTGGGTGGGTCTGCGTCCCGCCGAGTGTTGGGTCCGGGGGACACACCACGCTGTTCCGGATGATCCAGGCGGCCCAGGACGCCGGACACGACTGCAGCATCGTGCTGTACGACCGTGATGATGACGCCGTAGCGAGGCATCACGAAGTCTTGCGCCGGGGGTGGCCTTGGTTGACGGCCAAGATTGTCAGCAGCGCGGACATTGACGGACGGTTCGATGCCTTGGTGGCCAGTTCCTGGCCAACGGCTCATGTAATTGCGTCGCGCGCTCCAAGTACCGTGAGACGGTTCTACTTCGTCCAGGATTTCGAGCCCTACTTTTATCCACGGGGCTACCTCTACCAACTGGCCGAAGACAGCTATCGGTTGGGGTTCCATACCCTTGCACTCGGAGACATGGTGGCCTCGGAACTAGGCGCGCACTGCGATCTGGCCGCGGACGCAGTGCTGCCCTTTGGATGCGACCGAAGCATCTACCGCATCTTGCCTGCCCCGAAGCAAGGGCGACCGCGGTCGGGGGTCGTATATTATGCCCGCCAAGATTCGGACCGAAGAGGATACCTGCTCGCAAAAGCCGCCCTGGAACACTTCCATGTGTTGTGCCCGGAACAGGAGATCCACTTATATGGCGATCGCGTGCAGGGATGGACCATTCCCGTCACCAACCATGGGAGCCTGCGGCCCGAAGCCCTTAACGATCTCTACAACCGAACTATCGGCAGCATTGCGATGTCGTTCACGAACATTTCCCTAGTGGCAAGCGAGTTGCTGGCCGCAGGAAATATTCCCGTCCTCAACGAATCAAAGACCGCACGTCAGGATGCGTCGTTTGCGGTTTGGGCGCCGGCCACTCCCACGGGTTTGGCCGAGGCCTTGGCCAACGTCGTTAGTCATCATGACATTGAGGGTCGGGCGCTGGAAGCAGCGCTAAATGTGCCCCAAAGCTGGCAGGTCACTGAACAACAGATCGTGAACGAAATTGCGATCGCTTGTTGTGGAATGAATCAAAATAAGAGTTCCCGCGTGAGGGAGTTGTCATGAGGTATCGAGGCAAGAATCCCGCAAAGAACAGGCTTCGTTCGTACTGGGTGCTGTTTACTGTTGCAGCGATGTTGCTTAGCTCGTGCACGGCGAATTTTACTGATGAGGCAACACGCAAGACCGAAGCACCCAGCCTCGGTGGCCCGCTGAATCTTCCAATGATTCCTTGGGAGGGCGGTGGCGAATACTGGAACGCCTTCGATAAGGCACGTGATGCGGGTTGGTCAGATGAATCTTTTTTCCCCATCACTTTGTGGTTTAACGCGATCATGACCAACGAAGAAGTCCAGTACGACAAGAAACTTGGATTCAACACGTATATCGGACTGGACCCGAGTACCCCATATGAGTTGTTCGCCGACAATGAGGCCTTCTGGATTGGGGGGCCATTGAACGATTCATTTACCGATGAAAGCATAAATTGGGTCGGAGACTTCCTTGGCGATGAAATTGACGGAAGATTTGATGTTGCCACTGGGCAACGCATGATGCGTGAAGCGTCAGATCTATCAGAAGGTAGCGGGCGGTTCAGATACACCAATTACACGCAGATAGTAATGGCGCAATATATGAAGGCCAAGGACATTGAAACGTATGTGAATGACTATTCGGATGTGGTTTCGATCGACATGTATTGGTATACGGTGCCATTCTGCAGCCAACTTCCGTTGCAACATGCCTACCTCTTCACGCTGAGCGAATCCAACTGTCGAACATCAAGCAGCTATGGAAAGACGATTCAAGCATTGCGCGAAAGAGATGCGGTCGACGGTGACCTGCAACGCCTTTGGCAATTCGTCGAAATCCTCAACGGCGGCCCGGGCCAGGATGCGGACTACATTGAGGAAATATCACCCGGACAGCTAAAGGGCGCTGTCATGAATTCGTTGATACACGAGGCTCGCGGAATCGTGTATTTTAACCAGTCTCTCAGCGGCGACTGTCTCGCGGGTGCGGTGGTCCGGCAGAGCCAAGTGGTGGACAACTACTGCGGCAAGGAACAGGTCGAAGCGGCCGGTGAGATCAACTTGTTGATCCATTCCTTGGCGCCGGTATTGAACTCCCAGTCCTACGCTTTTGAGTTCGGTTCAGGTCTCGACACCATGCTCAAGGTCAAGGGAGATGCCGCATACGTATTTTCCATGCTTGACGATTCCCACCAGACAGGAGAGCGCATATTTGCTGTTCCGGAGCAGCTGCGCGGGAAAACCGTCGAAGTGATTGATGAGAACCGCACGATAGAGCCGAATATCGATGGCACCTTTACCGATACGTTCGAGCACGAGTATTCCTACCACGTCTACAAGGTACTGCTATGAAGACAGCTCACGACCATGTGATTTTGACGCGCTTCAATCTACCGTCGAAAGGTCCAGAAAGTTTCATTCGTTCACAAGACGGGTGGCTCATCGATCGAGTAATGCTTTTCGAGCAATATTGTCTGCCATCGGTACGCATGCAATCGTCCAAGGATTTTGAGTGGATCATTTATTTTGATCCCGAATCTCCTGCCTGGTTGCGTGAAAGGATCAAACGTTGGAGTCGGGATCCTGTCTTTTCTGCGATTTACCGTGAAGAGGTATCCCGCGACAATTTGCTGCATGACCTCCGCTCGGTTACCGGGGCCAAACGACAGCACCTCCTAACGACAAATCTCGACAATGATGACGGCCTATCCCGAGATTTTGTTGAACGACTGCAGTCTGTGCGAGTCCACCGGGAACGGCAGGCAATCTACCTCACCCAGGGACTCATCAAGAATGGAAACACCTTGTATCGGCACCTTGACCGCGAGAATGCCTTTTGCTCCGTCCTGGAAAACTGGGAGAACGCCGTAACGTGTTGGGTTGACTGGCATAACAGGTTGGCGGATCATATGTCTACAACCGAAGTGGCGGATGGCCCAGCGTGGCTCCAAGTAATTCATGAACGAAATGTGAGTAACAGGGTGCATGGGCGGAGAGTTCCGGCTGGTAGTTTCATCCCGAACTTCGGACAACTGATTGGGGACGTGAATGACCCGAACTGGTACGACACTGCACTAGATCGGCTTTGGGATGCACCACGGCGATTCGTCTATGAGGCGACGCGAGCTGGTGTCAAGAAAGCGACGATGCTCGTCGGCGGCAAGCCGGCATTGGACAGAATGAAAGTTCTGCTACAGCAAGGCAAAACAGGAAAATAGGGTCCGCTGACACTGGGGGTTAGGCAACATGGACAAGAAATCACATTTACGAAAACTTTGGGAAAGACATTTACCGCTACAAATGGTGGTTGAATAGATGTTTCTCCAAGATTTAGGTTTCGCCTTATTGCGTCGCTGGTATTTCGTTCTCTTCGGTGTATTAGTCACGGTTGCCGGCGTGTTTGGCATTTATCAAGTGGTTCCAGTCAGTTACCAAGCAACTGCCAGCCTGGTCTTGGTTCCGCCGCAAACTGCAGTTATCGAGGGGGAGAACCCCTACCTCTACATGGGGGCGCTGGATCAGGCTTTGAGCGTCATGGTCGTCAAAATGAACTCGGCGGAGGTGTCGGAACCCATTCTGCAGAAGGATCCGAATCTTAGCTACACGTTGACCAAGGATGCTGCCACAACCGGACCGATCATTCTGATTGAGAGCGAGGCGCCTGCTGATAAAACGGCCTTGTCCATCGTCAATGAGGTGCTTAAGAAGGTTCCGCCGAATCTGATCGAAATCCAGGACGCGCTGGGAGTACCCAAGGGCGCCCGCATCACGGTGATGACAATTGTGCAGAATCGCGAGGCCGAGGAAGTGACCAAGACTCAGCAGCGGATGATGATCGCGGGTGCTGCAGGCGGATTGGCCATGACAATTTTGGCAACTGGACTAATAGATAAAATCCTAACTCGGCACAAGAAAAAGAAACTCGCCAAGAAAAAAGCCCGAGCTGCGGTCGAGAACCACCGAATCGACAGCAACCAAGAATCCACAAACAGACCGGAGCCGGCACACGCCGCTTCCGCTGCTGGAGCTGGGGTCGAAGAATCTACGACTGCTGACGCTGAATCGGAAAGCGATGATTCTGTCCCGGCACGTGTCACACAAAGTACGTTGATTGAATCCTGAGGATCGCATCAATGGACAATCCGGTAGGCCTCGGCAAATCGTTGAAAGTGAAAACTCCGACGTCCTGGGATGCAGTTACAGTCCTAAAAGGATTCGTCATAGTCCAGTACGTGATCCCATCTGATCAGCGGATCCTGGCACTTGGCGCCGCAGGTTCCCCCGCGATCCTATATGCCCTGGGAGCCTTGCTCTGGTGGGTGTGGCACCGAATCCGATACACGGCGCCCATGCGAACAATTCGAGCCCGGATGCTTAGGGCTATGCTCTATTGTTTTCTCGCTGCCATGATTGCGAGCTATGCCGCGGCCAATGTCACTGCCCTTCCGGCGTCCGAATCCAACATGGCGGATATGGGTGCCATCAAGATCGTCGCGATGGTCGGACTCGTCCTCGTTGCCAGCGACGGGATCCCGAATATCCAACGACTCATGAGTTTTGTACGCTTCCTGAGCGCCGTCGGGGCGCTCTATGCCAGCCTTGGTCTTTTTCAATTCTTTACTGGAATTAGCGTTATCAACCTCATTAGCATCCCTGGGCTTTCGAGCGTCGGTGGTGCCGGTGTCGACGAACGCGGGGGCTTCGTAAGGGCAGTTGCAACCGCAATGCACCCTCTGGAGTATGCAACTGTGCTGTCCATGCTTTTGCCACTGTGCCTCACACTTGCTGTCTTTGACAGAAGAACCGCGGGCCTTGTGCGTTGGTTTCCCGTGGTGGTAATAACCATTTGCTCGACGCTCTCGGTAAGTCGATCGGCCCTCATTGGTGCTGCCGCAGTCTTTGTCATTCTCATCCCTTCATGGCCACGTGCGTTTCGCCATGGCATCGGCATAATGCTGGTTTTCGGGTTTGCCACTATGTACGTTGCCGTCCCAGGCATGGCTGGAACGATCCTTGGTCTGTTCTCTGGATCTGATACCAGCGTCAGTTCCAGAACGGGAAGCTACGATGCAGCATCCGAATTCCTAGCCGTTTCACCATTCTTCGGTCGCGGGCTGGGGACATTTCTTCCGGCCTACCATATATTCGACAACCAATATCTTTTGTTGGTGATTGAAACGGGAATTCTTGGGCTAGTGAGTTTCCTGGTTCTCTTGCTTGTGACGATGTATGGGGTCCTGAGGAGCCGTGTGGAATTTTCCGACGTCGTTGTCCGCGGACTCGGTATGGCCATTTTCGCGGCATTAGTCGCAGGCGCGCTCTTGTCTGCCTTTTTTGACAGTTTGTCGTTTCCCCAAGCCGGTAGCCTCATTTTTCTCATGATTGGAATCGCGGGTGCCTATGCATCCTTGGCCGCGCCCGCTCCCGGGCCACTTCAAAAGGTGGTGACATTGTGGCAAGGAAGAGGGCAGACTGGGGGCTAAAGGAACGGCTGAAGAGGCATCAGAGCGTTCTTATCCGTCGCTGGTATCTGATCGCAGCGACCATGATCGTGCTGATGCCCGCGCTTCTTGCAGTACACAATGCAACAGGGGTCTATCACTCGACCGTATCGTTTCTGTTCTTGGCTCCTTCATCGTCGGTAGAAGGTGGCGGGAACTCCCTGCGCGCGGATCCGGGCAGTACCATCTACTTCGCAGCAGTCGTTGAGCGCCATTTCAACCAGGGAGCCCATATTTACGACGTGCCCCGTCCGACGAGTGCGCCTCTTTACGCCACCGGAGTGAAGCACGGTTCGGCTGTTTACCTTCCCGATCAAGGCGGACAATGGCAGACAAACTTCAATAAGGCAGAGCTACGCATCGAAATTGTCGGTGAGTCCGAAGAAGTAGTTCTCTCGAAGATGCGCGAAACAATCGACAAGCTGCGCGAGCTGTCTACGAAACTCCAGCAAGAGATGGGTATTTGGCCGGAATCCAGGATCACAACAGAGACGTCGCCCGAGGAACCCGCCGTGGGCTACGCCTGGATACGCAACAACCGCGCCGAAATGGCTGTCGCAGCGCTGATCGTGGGGTTGAGCGTGGGTGCCGCGCACATTGGCGATTCTGTACTCACCACGGTTTCTCGCAAGCGCCGCGAACATTGGGCCGCGGACGCCGAGAAAATCCGCCCAAGACAACAAGCCGAGTCCGCCGGCAGGAACTGAACCATTGCGTTCCTTGACCGGACCGCGAATGGCTGAACTGGGTCCGGCGGGTGATACAAGGGCTACGAACGGCTCGAGTCGTCCCGTTCCCAGCGCATAGACGGAAGCCCCTTCACTTTGTGGGCGCGCAAACGTCCGCTGATGACAAGGGCGCCATAGACGCCTGCGTCAACGAAAGAGAATGGACCGGAGATCGAGGCAATAAGTTGCCTAAGCGTACGCACCGTGCTCGTTGCATCGTTGCCTGGCAAGCCGGCCGCAGTGGCGCGCAGTTCACCCTGGCCGCGGTAGTTTCTGCACAACACGGCCATTAGCGAAGCGACGGTTCGGGGAGTCGACACCCGGACTGGAACGGTTGGCAGGATCTTCTTCTCTTCCGGCGTGAACAGCCCGTCGACATACAAGTCGTCGGCTGTGAGTTCGGGAAACGAAGCGAAGCGCTGACGCCCTGATTCGCTCATGCCGTATGCGCCGGCTCCCCACAGCGCCTGGTTGGTTGCAGGTAGACGCCGGCGTGCGCGGTAAAACGCGCGGACCGGCCATGAGGCACCACTGGCGTCGTATTCGAACGCAGGCCGTGCGGACAAGGCTTCGGGACGCGCCAGGTAATCGAAGGTCATGCGAAGCGCAGACGGGGTGATGGAGATGTCGGCGTCCAGATACAGCCGCGGGAAAATCATCGTTTTGCTGTCGGCCAGATTCAGGGCGGCGACCTTCGACGGTATATCGGACTCAATGACTTTGACACCCGGAAAGCCCCGGGCGATCTTGGCGGTCTCATCGGTGCAGCCGTTGCACGCGACAATCACCTCGATGGCACCACTGGCGGCCAACTCGGCCAACGGTTCCAGGGTCCGGGCGATCACCGAGGACTCGTTGTGGGCCGGTACGATGACGACTCCCGGGGGGAACTCGGTTTCCCATCCGGGCTTCTGCGTTCCACGGGGGAGCCCATGCCAGTGTTGTTCATTGGCTACCACGCCGAAGATTCCTCGATGGCTGGGCTTCGCGGCGCGCAGCGCCTCGTGCAGGGCCACCACTGACTGGAAAGCGGACGCGTAGCGGGCCGATCGGTGCTTGCGGATGTAGCGGACGCGGTTGACGGCCATGAGCGCGTTGAGCGCGACCGAGGAACCGGAGCCTCCCATGTGGTGCGTCATGACGGCCTCGGGCTCGTACCAGATGGTTGCGCCAGACTCCCTGGCGCGCCGGAAATAGTCAGTCTCCTCCGAATACAGGAAGAACTGCTCGTCCCAGGCGCCTAGCCGCCCCTCGAGTTCGGCATCTATCAACAGCGCCGCACCGGTGGCCCAATCCACCTGGTGCGGGTGCGCGTAGCACTCCGGATCGAAATCAATCTCCGAGGCCCAGCCGGGACGTTGTGGAAACCTTTCGCCCAATAGCGCATCGCCCAACGCCCCACCGAGCGTAGGTTCGCGTCTCAGGGAAGGATAAGTGGTGCCATCTCCCTGCAACAGGCGCGGAACCACAATGCCGGCATCAGAGAGGCTGAGCCGATCCAGCATTGCCGCGATGGCACCGGGCCCAACGGTTAAGTCGGGGTTCAGGATCAACACGGCCGAGCAGTCCCCGGCAAGAGACCGAATGGCATTGATCCCCCCGGCATAGCCCAGGTTCGATTCCGTGGGAACTGAGATGACATCGGAATGGGCTGCAAGCCGTTGCATCGTTCCGTCCGCGGAACCGTTGTCGGCCACCACCACGCGCAGGGCCAACGAGTGTGCCTCATGGCGGAGGCTGGCTATCAGCTCATCAATCGTGTCTTCGTTGTTGTAGGTGACCACCAGGACACTCGCATCGGCACTTTCATGCCGCCCAACAAAACTGGCTTGCTGCGACTGGGCCCTGGAGTGCTCAGATGCCATATGGACCTGGCCGCTCACAGGTTCGTCGGCGTACACCACGCTGCTGTCACGACGGATCTTCAGCAGGCCGGGTGGGTCGTTGATCAAATAGCGTCGTGCCATCCGCTTCGGTTCCGCCCCAAGCCTCCATGCCCACTCCAACCCCCTGTCGGTGATCCAGGCCGGTGCACGTTTGACCGCACCGGCCAGGAAATCGACCACCGCACCGAAGGCGAGCAGTGTCCGCGCCCCGGTGAGCGCCCCATAGGCTGCCATCCACAATTCCTGGCGGGGCTTCCCCAAACCCACGACCAGGATGTCGGTTTCGGTCCGGTGAATCGAATCGGCCAGCGCGACGGATGTTTCGTGATCTTCCAGCTCCGATCGAGCCGGTGACCAGAACCCACTGACGTGTAGCAAGGGACGGTGCTGGGTCAACGAGTGCGACAGTTCGTCCTGGATCTCGATGGACCCCCCAAGGAATCCCACCGAAAGCCCGGTCCGTTCCGCCTCGTCCAGTATCGGCCCGATCAGGTCGCTTCCCGCCAGGCGCGGCCAGCTGCCTCCCGTGAGCCGGTTGGATTGTGCAACCAGAGGTGCCCCGTCCAGCAAGGTCAGCCACTCCATGGTGTGCGTACGGTCTTCCATGGATTCGTCGGCCTGCATGGACCGCAGTGGCAGGGTGGGGCGCAGGGAATCCCCGAGCACCCCGTGCCACCGTCCGCCGGCACCGAACTGCACGATGTGGTCGAGGTTCGCCGATACAACGGACAACGGTCTCAGGCGGTCTTGGCCGGACGAATATCCGGGCGCGGAATGGTCAATGATTCTCGCCACCGCGTCTTGCCGCTGGAGCAGGTCGACGACGATGCCAGCCAGATCGACGCGTTGATGTTCAAGTGACATGTTCTTCCTTTTTGAGGTGCGGGCGTTCAGCTTTGGGACGCGGGGCTGTTTGGATATCCAGGGAGTCATTTCCTCGGGCCTATCGACCGGTGCCGGCGTCTGGAAGAAGCTCGTAGGGGATTCGTTCCAGACCGTTGGTGGCCAAGCGGTAGCGGCTGGCACTGACCGGACACACCCATTGGTCACCTTCTTGGTGCAGCGGATGCCCTGCCTCTCCGACCCACCCGATCTGGCGTGCCGGGACCCCGGCGACGATCGCGTGGGCCGGGACATCCCGGTTCACCACAGCGCCGGCGGCGACGGTGGCCCACGGCCCAATGGTCAGTGGGGCGATGCACACCGCCTGCGCTCCGATCGAAGCCCCCCGGCCGATCGTCACGCCGACGGATTCCCAATCGTCGTGGCTCTTGAGCGATCCGTCCGTATTGATGGCTCGTGGAAACAGGTCGTTGGTCAGTACCGCGGCCGGACCAATGAAAACTCCGTCCGCCAAACGGGCAGGCTCGTAGACCAACGCATAGTTTTGGACCTTGCAGTTGTCGCCGAGCTCGACCTTGGGTCCTATGTAGGCCCCACGTCCGATGTTGCATCCGCTGCCCAGTATTGCGCCTTCGCGCACCTGCGCCAGATGCCAAATATTGGTGCCAGCGCCGATGGTCGCTTCCGGCGACACATCGGCGCTGCTTTCGATGCGAGTCATTTATTTTTCCCCCAAGTGCGTGGGCCCGAGATCAGGCCCACGAAGTATCCCCCCAATAGCTTTATGACACTTCTAATAGCGAGATTAGGGGTGGTTAGGGGCGCTTTCAATATGCCTTACGTAAAGAGCGTGCTAATTGAGTGGACCAATTTTCTGGAACGCGTAATTTGCGAGTGTGGTGCCTGTTGCGTCCACGCGGTCCTAGAATATTCGGTCCGCGGACTCGGGCCTGGCGCAGCGAGACCGCCATTGTCCGAAGGGTTGAATAACTTCCGTGGGATGGATAGTCTCAATCTGACTCGGGCCATGGGGGACCGGGCTATGTCGTGAATTTGGGGAAATTACGTCATGAAGCTCTTACGCGGCAGCGCAAAACGAAAAATACTGGCAGGTGTCGCGATACTAAGTTTGGCGGCGCTTACCGCTGGCTCCGTTGTCTACGCCCAGGCGGAACGTGAAGCAGAAATTATTTCGCATTTTCCACGCGACGGATCAAAATTTGTTTCGCGGGCCGCTTCCGTGGTCGCATGGCTGGATCGCCCGATCACCCAACAGACCGGCGACCTCGACCTGCTCCTATATGACCGGCATGGATTTTCGATTGATGGTGCGCTCGAATTGGGTGTTGATCGCAGATCCATCATCTTTGAGCCGTCAAGGGCTTTGGACCCAGGAAAATATGTAGCATCGGTTCGGGACAAGGCAACAACCGTGAGCGGGCCAGCCGATCTAACTACCTGGTCATTCTCCGTGCCCGACCAAGCCCCGCTTGCGGAAGGCCCGGGCGGATCGATCCTGCTGATCCTTGATGGGGCTGGCGAATTCGCTACGAACTATTCAGAAATTTTGCGCGTTGAGGGGCTAAACACCTTTGAAACCATTTCAGTCGACGACTTAACACCAAAGATCCTTAGTGCCCACCAACTGGCAATCCTGAGTACGGGTTCCGTTGAACCCGAAAAAGAGGAAATGATCTCCGGCTGGGTCGAGAATGAAAACGGGAACCTCATTGCCATGGAACCGACCGGGAAGATCGCCGAACTTGCGGGCGTGACAAACCACGGTCCAGGAGTTGATGACGGATATGTTCATATCGACTCTGCCCAAGCGCCAGGCGAGGGAATAGTCGCCGAACCCATTCAATTCCATGGCGAATCGGGGCTGCTTGAGATGGAATACGGCACCCGCGCGATCGCCTCGCTTCAGGCCACGGCAACGGATCCCCCTGGCCCCCCGGCCATAACCTTGAAGTCGGGGAACGAAGCGCACGGCTCGGTGGCCGCTTACGCCTTCAATCTTGCCAAGTCCACGGCGCTGACCCGACAGGGAAATCCTGAATGGGCGGGTCAGGAACGAGACGGCATCGCGCCGATCAGGTCAAACGACTTGTTCTTTGGTTCCAATGGCCGCGACTACCTGGACCTGTCAAAGGCGCACGTCCCTCAGGCCGATGAACAAATGCGGCTATTTGCCAACCTGATCGGCTACATGAATCAAGACAATGGGCCGATGCCAAAGTTCTGGTATTTCCCGAAATTCTCCAAAGCGATCCTGGTCATGGCATCGGATGACCATGGCACGCCCAACGGGACCGCGACGATGTTTCAGCAGTTGGACGAGCTCAGCCCCTACGGCTGTTCCGTTGATCACTGGGAGTGTTTTCGGGCAACATCGTGGCTGACTTCAAACTCCGGGCTTAGTATCGACGCTGCCAAGAATTACTCAGACCGTGGATTCGATGTCGGCGCCCATGTCAGCACGGGCTGTGCGGACTGGAACGCCAGATCGCTGATGCTGGCATTCTCTCAATCCTTGGGCGAATTCAGGTCAAAATATCGGAACCTTCCACCTCAGACCGGAAACAGAATGCATTGCATTGCTTGGAGCGATTGGTCAACGCAGGCAACGGCCGAGCGAAGCTGGGGCATGCGCATAGACATGAATTACTACTATTGGCCCGGTGAATGGGTCCGGGGTCGATCCGGGTTCATGACCGGGTCAGGGCTTCCCATGCGCTTCAGCGACTCAAGCGGAGGCCTGGTCAATGTCTTCCAACAAGAGACACACCTGGTTGACGAAGTTTTCGTATCGAATCCGGAGGCGGTGGAACGACTCTTGGCGCGAGCAACGGGACCGGAGGGGTTCTACGGAGCGTTTGGAACCCACTACGACTTCAGCAACGAATTCGACGTTGAGCTGGTGGATATTGCCATCCGAAATTCCATTCCCATGGTTTCTGCCAAGCAACTCCTGGAGTGGACGGACGCCCGCAATGCATCGAACTTCAAGAACACGAATTGGGACCAAGGTGTGCTTTCGTTCGAACTAGACATCGACCCCGGGACCCACGGGATGCTCAGAACCATGCTTCCGACCGGTTCCGTGGACGGCTCGCTGACCGGGATCCGGTCCCGGGGAGAGGACATCACCTTCATGGTCGAAACGGTCAAGGGCGTCGAATATGCAATATTTGATGCGGCTAGTGGATCTTTCGTGGCGACCTATAAATAGCCGTGGTGCATCCGGACCAGCCCGAAAACCGTCACACGAAGAGCGGGCCCTTTACGCGGACGTCGGTTCGGCCTGGCCTTCGCGCAATTCCGGTTCCTTGCGCAGGCCGGTCAATCCGTACCAGGCAAGGTTCACTACGTGGGCGGCGACCGTTCGCTTGTCGGGGTGCCGGGCGTCGAGCCACCACTGCGCGGTCATGGCGACCATGCCCACGAGCATTTGTGCGTATATCGATCCGTCCTCGGCGCTGAACCCGCGGCGGGAAAACTCGTCGGCCAGGATGTGCTCGACCTGCTCGGTCACCTTGGTCAGCAGCGTGGAGTACGTGCCCTCGGGCTGGGACGGCGGGGCATCGCGCACCAGGATGCGGAATCCCTCGGTGCAGTCCTCTATATAGGTCAGGATCGCGAGCGCGGCTTTTTCCAGCAACACGCGCGAGGAGTCGTCACCGGAGAGCGACTCCGTGATCCGGGCCAGCAGTTCCCGGTATTCGTTGGTGACCACTTCCATGTAGAGCGCTTCCTTGGAACCAAAGTGCTCATACACGATGGGCTTGGACACGCCGGCCGCGCGGGCAATTTCCTCGATCGTGGTTCCGTCCACGCCCCGCAAGGAGAAGAGCTGGCGTGAGATATCGATCAGCTGAAGCCGTCGTTGGACTCCGGTCATTCGTGTGCGCGGGCGTGCGGTGGGGCTCATAGGCAACATGGTAAGCACAGGAGCGGCATAAACCATGCCAAGTCACGCCGGTGTGAACGGAGGATTAACGCGCCGCCGTCCCTCAAGTCGCATCCATGCCTCCAGTCGTGGCAGAATAGTTCACTGTGCCGGTGAGGCAAACTCATCGCACATTCCGCCCTGGTGTAATGGCAGCACCCCAGCCTTTGGAGCTGTGGAGTATAGGTTCGAGTCCTATGGGCGGAACGCATCACTCATTGAAAATCCCGGTGTTCTCCCGGGATAGGATGATGAGGCCTGGCCCGGCCGGTCCGGCTAGCCAAAGTACAGGGGAGTCCCAATCTTGAGCGTTCACGCCAACGCACCAGCCGCTGTCATCGTTCTCGCCGCAGGCGCAGGAACCCGAATGAAATCGGCAAAACCCAAGATCCTGCATGAAATCGGCGGCCGCTCCATGGTGGGGCACGCACTTGCCGCAGCGGAGGGACTCGAACCCGAAACGCTCGTGGCCGTGGTCCGCTTTGAACGCGAACGCGTTGTCGAGCACCTCCTGCAGATCAAGCCAAACGTCGTCATCGCAGACCAGGACGAGATCCCCGGCACCGGACGAGCCGTTCAATTGGGCCTCGAGAAGCTGGATCCTGCACTTGAAGGCACCATCGTGGTCACCTACGGCGATGTTCCGCTGCTGACCACCGAGCTGTTGTCCGAACTGGTTGCAACGCACGATTCCGAAGGCAACGCAGTCACTGTGCTCACCGCACTGCTTGAGGACGCCACCGGATACGGTCGCATCCTGCGCGCCGAGGACGGAACGGTTACCGGCATCCGCGAACACAAGGATGCCAGCGACGAAGAACGCGCAATCCGCGAAGTGAACTCCGGCATCTATGCATTTGACGCGGAGGTCCTGCGCTCGGCACTGGCCGAGGTCACCACCGACAATGCGCAGGGCGAAATGTACCTCACCGACGTGCTGGGCATTGCCCGGTCCGCCGGGGGCCGCGTCGCGGCCGTCGTCACCGAGGACGCCTGGCAGGTCGAAGGCGCCAACGACCGCGTCCAACTTGCCGCGCTCGGCAAGGAAATGAACCGCCGCATCCTGGAAAAGTGGATGCGCGCCGGGGTCAGCATCATCGACCCGGACAGCACCTGGATCGATGTCGAGGTCGCCCTGTCCAACGACGTGACCATCAAGCCGGGAACGCAGCTGCATGGGACCACCGCCATCGGCACCGATGCCGTCGTGGGCCCGGACACCACGCTGACCAACACCCAGGTCGGCCGCGGCGCCAAGATTGTGCGCTCGGATGTCACCGACTCCATCATTGCCGAAGGCTCATCGGTCGGCCCCTTCGCCTACCTGCGCCCGAAGACCAACCTCGGCCCGGACGCCAAGATAGGCGCCTTCTACGAAACCAAGAACATCGTCGTTGGCCGTGGTTCCAAGCTCTCGCACCTGGGCTATGCCGGGGATGCCGAAATCGGCGAATACACCAACATCGGCTGTGGCAACATCACGGCCAATTACGACGGCGTCAACAAGCACCGCACCGTCATTGGGTCGCACGTACGCACCGCCTCGAACACCGTGTTTGTTGCCCCCGTGAGCATCGGGGACGGCGCATACACGGGAGCGGGTGCCATTGTACGCAAAAACGTTCCGGCGGGGGCCCTTGCGCTTTCCGTGGCTCCGCAGCGCAATACGGAGGGCTGGACGATTTCCAAGCGTCCCGGTTCCCCTGCCGCGGAAGCCGCATTCAAGTCCGCATTGGATTCCGGCGTAGCCGCCGAATCCGCGGACAAGGTCAAGTAACCCTCCACATCATTTCCGATCCCCGTCTGAGCGAGAAAGCGATCCCATGAGCGAACTGAGCCATACCGTCGATAAGAAGCTGGTGCTGGCTTCCGGGCGTGCCCACCCCGAGCTGGCCGAAGAGGTGGCAGCGGCCCTTGGGACCGAGCTGCTTCCGATGAGTGCCTACGACTTCGCCAACGGCGAGATCTACGTCCGCTCCGGCGAGTCCGTGCGAGGCAAGGATGTCTTTGTCATCCAGGCCCATCCGGCGCCGCTGAACAACTGGCTCATGGAGCAGCTGATCATGGTTGATTCCATGAAGCGTGCCTCGGCCCGGCGAGTCACCGTGGTGGCCCCGTTCTACCCGTACGCGCGCCAGGACAAGAAGGGCCGCGGCCGCGAGCCGATCTCGGCCCGACTGGTGGCGGACATGTTCAAAGTGGCTGGTGCCGACCGAATCATGAGCGTTGACCTGCACACCGCGCAGATCCAGGGCTTCTTCGACGGCCCCGTCGACCACCTCTTCGCCATCCCGTTGCTGGCCGAACACATCCGCAAGGTCGTCGGCGACGACCCGGTCACCGTGGTTTCCCCCGACACCGGGCGCGTCCGCGTTGCCGAGCAGTGGGCCGAACGCCTCGGCGGCGCGCCGCTGGCCTTCGTGCACAAGTCCCGCGACCTGACCGTCCCGAACCAGGCCGTTTCCAAGACCGTCGTCGGCCAGGTCAAGGGCCGCACCTGCGTCATGATCGACGACATGATCGACACCGGCGGAACCATTGCCGGTGCCGTGAAGGTGCTGAAGGACGCCGGCGCCAAGGACGTCATCATTGCCGCCACGCATGCGGTGTTCTCCGACCCCGCCGCGCAGCGCCTGTCCGAATCCGGTGCCCGCGAGGTCGTGGTGACCAACACCCTGCCGATCCCCGAGTCCAAGCGTTTCGACACCTTGACCGTGCTTTCGATCGCACCCCTGCTGGCCCGCGCCATCAAGGAAGTCTTCGAGGACGGCTCGGTCACCAGCCTCTTCGACGGCGACGCCTAGAAACCCGTCCCACGGGACATCGGTTTGATGTCGGGCCCCGCTGCCGCTCCCTCACGGGAGCCGCCGCGGGGCCCGTTTCCGTACGGGGCCCAATTCGGTTGATCGCCGGCGATTTCCGTCCGGCGCCCGGGCCCTGCTAAAATATCTACTTGTGCCCAGGCGAGGGAACCCCATGCAAATGGGGGTCCGTTATCGACGAGGCTAGAAACGCACTACGCGTCCTTCTCCTGAGAGGGAATCGGATGATGTTGCTTCTAGGCCCGAGCGGGGCAAGAACCAATCAATCATCTTCCTCAAGGAGAACACCATGAGCAACATCATCACGCTTGACGGCGAACTGCGCACCGACTTCGGCAAGGGCGCCGCCCGCCAGGCCCGCCGCGCCGGCAAGATCCCTGCAGTCATCTACGGCCACGGCACCGATCCGGTCCGCGTCCTGCTGCCGGCCGCCGCAACCACCCTCGCAGTCCGTGGCTCCAACGCCCTGCTGAACATCTCGGTCGAGGGCGAAGACACCATCACCCTGGTGAAGGACATCCAGCGCCACGCACTGCGCCAGACCGTTGACCACCTTGACCTCCTGATCGTCAAGAAGGGCGAAAAGGTCATCGTTGAGGTTTCCGTCCAGATCCAGGGCGAACTCATCGCCGGCGCCACCCTTTCCCTGGACCACGCGGTCATCGCCGTCGAGGCCGAGGCAGTCGCCCTTCCGGAGAACGTTGTGGCCAACGTCACCGGCCTGGCTGCAGGAACCCAGATCCTGGCTTCGGACCTGATCCTGCCGGAAGGCACCGCACTGGCCATCGAAGGCAACGTCGTCATTGCAACCGTCGACGCCGCAGTTGCGGAAGAGGAATCGGCAGCTTCCGCCGAGTAGTCACTTGATATTGGTTGTCGCATGACTAGCGATACCTGGCTCGTAGCCGGGCTCGGAAACCCCGGGCCCGGCTACGCGCATAACAGGCACAACGTTGGCCAGATGGTCGTTGACGAGCTTGCCTCCCGCATCGGGGGAAAGTTCAAGACCCATGGCTCCCGGGCGCAGATCCTCGAGGGACGCATGGGCATCGGGGGACCCAGACTCGTTCTGGCGAAGCCAATGACCTACATGAATCTCTCGGGCGGTCCCGTTGCCAATTTGGCCAAGTTCTTTGGCATCGATCCCGCACACGTCATTGCAGTGCACGACGAGATTGACATCCCCTTTGACACCGTAAGGCTCAAGCTCGGCGGCGGCGAGGGTGGCCACAACGGGCTGCGTGATATTTCCAAGGCCCTGGGGACCAAGGACTACCTGCGGGTGCGGGTGGGTGTGGGACGGCCTCCCGGCCGCATGGAAACCGCGGATTACGTGCTGAAGGACTTCTCGAAGGACGAAAAGAATTCCCTCCCATTCCTGACCGACGCGGCGGCCGACGCCGTGGAGGAACTGATGAACCACGGGCTGGAAACGGCGCAGCGCAAGTTTCATGATTCGTAACAACGCCTGAGTTGCTTCACGCTGAAACCGTCCGATCGCCGTTCGGGTGTGTTGGCGATTGTTCCCTCAAGAGGTTTGCGATTTGTTCAACAATCGCGCGCCTCGTACAATGATCACGTGCCAGTTTGGCCCCAAGACCAGGGGCCGGTAGCAGGCGGCCTCCGAGACTGGGCCACCCCCATCCCGCTACCGGCCCCTTTTTTGTGCCAATTTCCAGGGCATTGCCAAATTGGTAAGGGTTGACTTATGTGCCACGGCGGCCCGAACGTGGGAGAATTAGCGAAGTAAATGATGCCGTAATCACCTATCGCCCGATGGAACAAGCCGCACACTGCGCGGCGGAGAGCTGTTGCGGCGAAGTCGGCATGAAACGAACTTCGGAGGATCCCAACGTGTCCAGTGCATTGCCCACGACGCAAGATACCCTTCCCAAGGCCTTGGACGACATCGAGGTCGCGCGGTTGCGGGCAGACTTCCCCATCCTGGGTCGCAACGTCAACGGTGCGCCGCTGACCTATTTGGATTCCGGGGCCACCTCGCAAAAGCCCAGCTGCGTGTACGAGGCCGAGCAGCACTTCTACGAGAACTTCAATGCGGCGGTCCACCGCGGTGCCCACTCCCTGGCGGTCGAGGCCACCGATATCTTCGAACAGGCCCGCACCGATGTTGCAGGCTTCATTGGCGCCAAGGACAACGAGGTCGTGTGGACCTCAAACGCCACCGAGGCGCTGAACCTCATCGCGTACTCCTTCGGCAATGCCAGCGCCGGCCTCGGCGGGGAAGCCGCACGCGCCTTCGCGCTGGGTGCGGGGGACGAAATCGTTGTCACCGAGCTTGAGCACCATGCCAACCTGATTCCTTGGCAGGAACTGGCGCTGCGCACCGGCGCGACGCTCAAATACATTCCCGTCGACGAGTCCGGGGCCCTGCGCATGGACCTGGCCGACTCGATCATCACCCCGGCCACCAAGATCGTGGCCTTCACCCACGTCTCCAACGTGCTGGGCACCGTGACCGACGTGGCGGCGCTGGTGGCCCTTGCCCGCAACGTGGGCGCGCTGACGGTCCTCGACGGCTGCCAGTCGGTCCCGCACCTGCCCGTTGACGTCAAGGCGCTCGACGTGGACTTCATGGCGTTCTCCGGTCACAAGATGCTCGGCCCCACGGGGATCGGCGGACTCTACGGCCGCGCCGGACTGCTCGACGCCATGCCGCCCTTCCTGACCGGCGGTTCCATGATCACCTCGGTGACCATGGAGAAAGCCGAGTACCTGCCCGCCCCGATGCGCTTTGAGGCCGGCACCCAAAGGATTTCGCAGGCCCACGGGCTGGCCACCGCAGTGTCCTACCTGCGCGAAGTGGGCATGGACCGCATCGCGGCCTGGGAAGAGCACCTGGGGGCCCGCATGCTCGCCGGCCTGGGAACCATCGCCGGGGTGCGCGTACTGGGTCCGGCCCAAGGAGCCGCGCGCATCGGCACCGCACCCTTCGTAGTTGAAGGCGTGCACCCGCATGACGTGGGCCAGTTCCTGGATTCGCGCGGCATTGCGGTGCGCGTGGGACACCACTGCGCCCAACCGCTGCACCGGGCCCTGGGCGTCGTCTCCAGCACCCGGGCCAGCACCTACCTTTACAACACCACCAGCGACGTCGATGCCCTGCTCAATGCGGTGTCGGACGTGCGCGGATACTTCGGAGTCGGCAAGTGAACGATCTGGACCAGCTGTACCAACAAATCATTCTGGACCATGCCAAGGCCCGGCACGGCGCCGGGCTGCTCGAGGCACCTCAGGGCGTGGCCCATGGTGAATCGATGCAGCACAACCCCGTGTGCGGCGACCATATCCAGCTGCGCGTCCAGCTTGAGGGAAGCCTCGTGAAGAACGTTTCCTGGGAGGGAGACGGCTGCTCGATCTCCATGGCGTCGGCCTCGGTGCTCAGCGAACTGGCCACCGGGATCGAACGCGACGAGTTCATGGCCATCCTGGACGAATTCCGCGAGCTGATGCGCTCGCGTGGTTCCCGTGCCGGGGACGAAGAGATCCTGGGTGACGGCGCCGCCTTTGCCGGCGTCTCCAAGTTTCCTGCCCGGGTCAAGTGCGCCATGCTCTCCTGGGTGGCCGCGGAAGCAGCGCTGCTGGCGGCCAACGAGTAGGACTCGCGGCCCCACAACCGAAAGAGCCGGACTGGCTTGCCCCGTGAATTCCCGGGGCAAGCCAGTCCGGCTCTCTGTGTATGCCGTGGACCCGCTAGCCGTTGTTTTCCGGCTTCTGGAAGATGTCCGGGATGCCGTCACTGTCGTTGTCCAGGGCGGCACGTTCATTCACCAAGCGGTAGCGGCGGTCACGCGGCCGCAGCCAGATCGTCCCGAGGATCGCGGCCAGCAAGGAACCCGTCAGGATCGCGACCTTGGCGTGGTCGTAGTGTGGCGAGGCCAGGCCGAAGGACAGCTCGGAGACCAGCAGCGACACGGTGAAGCCGATGCCCGCCAGGAACGTCACGCCCAAGAGGTCGCCCCACTTGGTGTCGGGATCCAGGTTTGCCTTCGACGATCGGGTGACCAGCCACGTGGCGCCCAAGATACCAATGGGCTTGCCGAAGACCAGGCCGAAGACAATGCCCCAGAGCACCGGGTCGCCCAGAGCCGAGGCGAAGCCCTCGGCGCCGCCGACGGCCACGCCGGCCGAGAAGAACGCAAAGACCGGGACGCAGAAACCGCTGGAGAGCGGGCGGAAGCGGTGCTCGAATTGCTCGGCCAGGCCGGGCTTGTCGATTTCGTGCTTGTTCTTGCGCAGCACCGGGACACAGAAGCCCAGGACGACGCCGGCAATGGTCGAGTGGATGCCCGAGCCGAAGACCAGCGCCCAGCTCGCGATGCCCAGCGGCAGCAGGATGACCCAGGGTGCCCAGAGGTTCGCGGCAAAGAACCTCGGCCACATGTGGGTGAGGAAGGCGTAGATGGCGATGGGCACGATCGCCATCAGGAGGTACGGCGGGCGCAGGTCATCGGTGAAGACGAAGGCGATGATGACAATGGCAATCAGGTCGTCGACCACTGCGAGCGTCAGCAGGAAGATGCGTAGCGGGGAGGGAAGGTTCGACCCGATGACTGCCAACACGGCTACGGCAAAGGCGATGTCTGTGGCGGTGGGGATGGCCCAGCCGCGCAGGGTTTCCCCGCCGGTGGAGGCATTCAGGGCGGCAAAGATCAGCGCCGGCACCAGCACGCCGCCAAAGGCGGCTGTCACCGGGACGATGGCGCGTTTCATGTCGCGCAGGTCCCCGGCCACGAATTCCTTCTTCAGCTCCAGGCCGACCAGGAAGAAGAACACCGCCAGCAGCCCGTCGGCGGCCCAATGGCCCAGCGAAAGGTCCAGATCGATGCCCCCGAGCTGGAAACCGATGTGGAAGTCACGAAGGGCGAAGTAGCTGTCTGCCGCCGGCGAATTGGCCCAGACCAGCGCAACGATGGCGCCAATGATCAGGACGAGTCCGCCAACTGTCTCCTTGCGCAGGATCTCCCCGATGCGCAGGGACTCGCCGTAACTGCCTGGGCCGAAAACCGTCTTGGGTTTCGGCGTGGGTGTGGGGGTTTGGTTCATTGTCATCTTCAATTCTTTTCGGGGACGCTGAAGTTATCGCCGACCAGACTTCCCGGCACACCAGAAACCACCCTAACGCCTAACCGTGTCCCGGTGCACATTCCGCGGCCGTATGACGACTGCGGCCCGCCCCGCCAAAAAAGACAAGGACCGGCACGGGGTATGCCGCTTCGGGCATGGCACGTGCCGGTCCTGTCGTGAGTCCGGGTGCCCGTCGCAACCGCGGCGGGTGAAGCTCCGGTAATTAGCCGCGTTCGATCCAGGACGAGACCTTGGCTCCCTGCAACGAGAGCGCCTTGGAGATGAACGGCTCGGCGGCCGAGGCAATCTTTCCGCCCACGAACGGAATGGAGGAGGACACAGTGGCCTCCACGCCGAGGGCCGAGCCGGCCTCGGTGGCCCGCAGCGACTCGGTGCCCGACACCGATACCGGCAGCGAACCGACGGTGACCTTCAAGGTGGCCTCGCGCGAGCCGTCGGCGGCCGGGGCCGACCAGGACTCGATCTGGGTGACCTCCACGGACTGGCCCACGAACTTGCGGGCGATTTCCGGGGCGCGGTCGGTGGGCAGGGCGCGGACGGTGGTCAGCGTGAAGGCCGCGGCGGTGTCGCCGGAAACCTCGAAGCTCTTGAGCTCTCCGCCGACCAGGCCGGTCAGGTGCTCGGCGAAGTCGCGATCGGCAAGCGTGGCGATGACGGCGTCGGGGGCGTGTGTCAGGTCTGTGGTGGCGTTAAGGGCCATGGGGCAAGACTCCGTAAATTAGATTGGCCGAGCCAATGTTGATGCAACCCCACCAGCGTACCGGGCTTGCATGTATGCGGCGGTACGCTTGGAGGGCGCACCCCGGGACCCGGCATGGATCTCGGGTACTTGTGTTGTGCGCGCATCAGTCTTCGGAAAGGACCCCAGCCGATGGCGCTTCACGGCCTGCGCACCGCATTGCGAACCGACACCTCCTTTTCCCGCGTCAGATCCAATGCAGCAACCGGGTACGCGGCCCGCGCCAACGAGCTGGAGATCGCCGCCCCGGCCGGGATGCGCGCCGTCATCACCGCCGAGACCGTCGAGGCGCTGCGCTCCAAGGTCGCCGACGGGCTCGTGCTGGCGGTGACCGCCACCGGCCGCGAGACCGAGGAATTGGTCGCCGCCCTGCACAGCTACCTCCCGGAGACTGCCGTGGCGGAGTTCCCCTCCTGGGAAACGCTGCCCCACGAGCGGCTCTCCCCGCGTTCGGACACCGTGGGCCGGCGCCTGCACGTGCTGCGCCGGCTGGAAACGGGGGACCCGTCCCTGCAGGTCATCGTGGCACCGATCCGCGCGGTCATCCAGCCCCTGGTCGCCGGCCTGGGCAAGCTGGAACCCGTGGAGCTGAAGGTCGGGGACGAGTACGAGTTCTCCGCCGTGGTCAGGGCGCTGGCCGATGCCGCCTATGCGCGCGTGGACATGGTCACCCACCGCGGCGAGTTCGCCGTGCGCGGCGGCATCCTGGATGTCTTCCCGCCCACCCTGAACCACCCGGTGCGCATCGACTTCTTTGGCGACGAGATCGAGGCCATGCGCTTCTTCTCCATTGCCGACCAGCGTTCGCTGGAGCACGAGGCGCCCACCCGGATCCAGGCCCCGCCCTGCCGCGAGCTGCTGATCACCCCCTCGGTGATGTCGCGGGCCGCGAAGCTGCAGGCGCAGATGCCCGCCGCGCGCGACATGCTTGCCAAGATCGCCGGCGGCCTGGCCGTCGAGGGCATGGAATCCCTGGCCCCGCTGCTGGTCGATGCCATGGTGCCGCTGCTCTCGGCGCTGCCGGCCGAATCCATCGCCCTGGTCATGGAGCCCGAGCGGGTCCGTGCCCGCGCGCATGACCTGGAGGCCACGAACGCCGAGTTCCTGGCCGCGGCCTGGGCCACCGCCTCCGACGGCGGGGCCGCGCCCCTTGACCTGTCCCAGGCCCAGGCGCAGGCCGCCGCGGCGGAGCTGGAGGCCGGGAACTTCACCTCCCTGGCGACCACCCGCGCCGACGCGCAGGCGGCCACGGTCTCTTGGTGGTCGGTGACCTCGCTGGGCGCCGACGCCGAGCTGCTGCCCGAGGCCGACTCGATCCGCCTCGATGCCCGCGAACCGCGCGGCTACCAGGGGGATGTGGCCGAGATGCTCGGGTTCATTTCCGGGCGCATCAAGGACGACTGGTCCATCGTGGTGGCCACCGACGGGCCCGGCCCCGCCCAGCGCCTGGCCGAGCTCTTCCACGACGCCGACATTCCCACCCACCGCATCGCCTCCCTCGATGAGATGCCTACCCCCGGGCTCATCGAGATCACCACGGCGCAGGCCGGGCGCGGGTTTGCGCTCGATTCACTGAAGCTCGGCTTCCTCACCGAGGCGGACCTCTTGGGCCGCTCCAGCGCCTACGCCCCGAGCGGGGCCAAGCGGCTGGCAGCCAAGCGGCGCAATGCCGTTGACCCGATGACCCTCACCGAGGGCGACTATGTGGTGCACGAGCAGCACGGCATTGCCAGGTTCGTGGAGCTGATCGCCCGCAAGGTCGCCGGCGGGGCCGACGCCAAGCGCGAATACCTGGTCCTGGAGTACGCGCCGGCCAAGCGCGGCGCCCCGGGGGACAAGCTCTTCGTGCCCACCGACCAGCTGGACCAGGTCACCCGCTATGTCGGCGGCGAGGCCCCGACGCTGTCCAAGATGGGCGGCTCGGACTGGGCAGGCACCAAGTCCAGGGCGCGCAAGGCCGTCAAGGAGATCGCCGGGGACCTGATCCGGCTCTACTCCGCCCGCATGGCCTCCCGCGGGCATTCCTTCTCCAAGGACACCCCCTGGCAGTCGGAACTGGAGGAAGCCTTCGCCTACGTGGAGACCCCGGACCAGCTGACCACCATCAACGAGGTCAAGGCCGACATGGAGCGCGAGATCCCGATGGACCGACTGGTCTCCGGCGACGTCGGCTTCGGCAAGACGGAGATCGCGGTGCGTGCCGCGTTCAAGGCGGTGCAGGACTCCAAGCAGGTTGCGGTGCTGGTGCCCACCACGCTGCTGGCATCCCAGCACCAGCAGACCTTCACCGAGCGCTACTCGGGCTTCCCGGTGCGCGTGAAGACGCTTTCGCGCTTCCAGAGCGCCAAGGAGTCCAAGGACATCATCGAGGGCCTGAAGAACGGCACCGTCGACGTGGTCATCGGCACCCACCGGCTCCTCTCGGCCGACGTGAAGTTCCGCAACCTGGGCCTGCTGGTGGTCGACGAGGAGCAGCGCTTCGGCGTCACCCACAAGGAGTCGATCAAGAGGATGCGGGCCGACGTCGACGTGCTCACCCTCACGGCCACGCCCATCCCCCGCACGCTGGAGATGAGCCTCACCGGCATCCGTGACCTGACGATCCTCAACACCCCGCCGGCCGAGCGCCAGCCCATCCTCACCTACGTCGGCCCCTACGACGACCGGGCCGTGGGGGAGGCGCTCCGCCGCGAGCTGCTCCGGGAGGGGCAGGTCTTCTTCGTGCACAACCGTGTCCAGTCCATCGACCGGGTGGCCGCCGAGCTGCACGAGATGGTGCCGGAGGCCCGCATCGCCGTCGCCCACGGCCAGATGGACGAGGGCCTGCTCGAGCGGGTCGTGCTGGACTTCTGGGAGGGCCAGTACGACGTGCTGGTCTGCACGACCATCATCGAGTCGGGCATCGACATGCCCACGGTGAACACCCTCGTCGTCGATCGCGCCGACCTCATGGGCCTCGGCCAGCTCCACCAGCTGCGGGGACGGGTGGGCCGCGCCGGCCAGCGGGCCTACGCCTACCTCTTCTTCCCGCCCGAGCGGGAGCTCACCGAGCAGGCCTACGAGCGGCTGAAGACGATCGGCGAGCACACCGAGCTGGGCTCCGGGTTCAAGATCGCCATGCGCGACCTCGAGATCCGGGGTGCGGGCAACCTCTTGGGCGCCAGCCAGTCCGGCCATATCGCCGCCGTGGGGTACGACCTGTACGTGCAGATGGTCAGCGAGGCGGTGGCCGAGCTCAAGGGCGAGCCTGTGCGGGAGCCGGCCGAGGTCAAGCTCGACATCCCGGTCGACGCCCACCTCCCGCCCGAATACGTGCCGGGGGGTGAGCAGCGCCTGGAGGCCTACCGCCGCCTGGCGGCCGTCACCACCCAGGCCGAGGTCGAGGACGTGGCCGCCGAGTGGCTCGACCGCTACGGACCGCTGCCCCCACCGGCCGAGGCCCTGATCTCCGTCGCCCGCCTCCGGGCCGAGTGCGTCCGGACGGGCATCCGGGAAGTCACCGTGGCCCGCAACGTCATCAGGATGTCGCCTGTGGTCTTGAAGCTCAGTGCCCAGATCCGCCTGCAGCGCCTATCGCGCAACGCGGTCTACAAGGAGGATCTCAGCCAGTTGGTGGTGCCGGTCATGCGGGGCGCCGACCCTGTCACTGCAG
>NZ_JBKKAP010000083.1:0-37738 GCF_046714615.1 Paeniglutamicibacter sp. | reverse complement strand
CCGGGGCCCCCCTGGGTGGGCCCCGCGCCCCGGGCCGGGCCACCGGCCCGCACCACGGCCCGCCCCGGGCCGGGGGGGGGGCCCCCGCGACTCGATTGCCGCGGGACCCCCGCACCCGGTCCCGTTCCCGGGGAACCGGGCCTAGCCGGTCCGCCCGGAATCCACCGTGACCCGCAGCGGAAGGGATGCGGAGGTGCCCGCCGCGTTCTGGAGCTCGGCGGTGTATCGGCGGCTTCCGTCCGCCCGGCCGGTGAGCCTGACCACGGCGCGTTGCGCGCTCGGGCTGTCGGCCTTCAGCTGCTGTCCGTGGATCAGTCGGCCGTCCTCAAAGAGACGGAAGACACTTGCATTGGTCCCGCGCGGCAGCTCCATCACCACGGAGAAGTCCCCGTCCCAGCGCGCGGCGCCGGCCTCGGGTGCCAGGGACAGTCTGCTGGTGGCCGGGGCCCGGGTTTCCACGTCGGTGGGTTCCCAGGCCGCGGGGTCCAGGGGCAGGTGCACCGGGCCCAGCGCGAGCTGCGCAGTGGCCTGCCTGGTGCCATTGGCCGCCGCCAGTTGCACGGTGCGTTCGGCCAGTTCGCCGCTGAGAGCCTCCTGCGCCGTGAGCTCGTGGACGAGCGCGGTCTCCAGGATGGCCCCGGGGGCGAGTTCCCCGGCGAGCGCCTGGTCCCCGGCGCGGATCCCGGTCAACCGGACGTTTCCGGTGTTGGACAGGACCGCGGGGTGCCTCACCGTGTCCCCTGCGGAGGCGTGGCCGTTCCCGTCCTCATCGGTGAAGGTTCCCGCAGAGGCACTTGCCGCCAGGCCGGGGGCGCGCACCAGCAGGTCGACCTCGCCGCCTTCGACGGAATACTTCTTCACGACCGTGGCGTAGTCAGGGATCCGCCCGGCGGTCCAGGTGCTGGCGGGGACGAAGAAGCCGTCGGCCACTTCCGCCTCCGTCACCGTGTGCCGCGGCGTGGCGCAGTCGTAGGAAGCGCCGGCGGCGAGCGCCGAGTAGCGGCAGTTGCCCGCCGGGCTGCTCTGGCCCACCGGCGCGGCAACCAGCGGGGCGAAGTTGCCTTCGGTCGGCACCACCCAGGTGGTCATGTTGCCGGTGTTGGCGACGTGGAAGGTGTAGGGGAGCTTCTCCCCCGCCGCGTAGGGGGACGCGGCGAGGTCGCGGACCCCGTCGGCGCGCTTGCCCGAGACCTCGAGCGAGATGATTTCCTGCCCCGTGACCGCGACGGCCAGCGTGCCGTGCGAGGTGCGGCCGTCGGCGGCGGTGAAGCGGGCCTGGAGCTTCACGGTCCCGTTGGCCGTCGCCGGGGCGGTGACCGGGAGGCGGAGGGTGGTTTCGGCGCCGGCGGCCAGCGAGGCGAGTTCGGCGGTGCCCAGGTCCCACCCGTCCGGGCCAGTGAGCGTCAGCGTGCCCGAGAGCGCGGTGGCCTCCTGGTTGGCGATGCGCACGGTTGCCTCGGCACTGCCGCCGGCGTCCAGTGCCAGCGGCGCGGCGGA
This sequence comes from Paeniglutamicibacter sp., assembly GCF_046714615.1. NCBI lineage: Bacteria > Bacillati > Actinomycetota > Actinomycetes > Micrococcales > Micrococcaceae > Paeniglutamicibacter > Paeniglutamicibacter sp. Next base: position 36,241 of record NZ_JBKKAP010000083.1, on the reverse strand, counting down.
CAGCGGGGCGCAGGCGACGTTGAGCCAGTCTTGGTCGAAGGTGGCAAAGGGCAGGTCGTTGGTGTAGCTGCCCTCGTAGAAGACCCCGTAGAGCCCGTTGTCCAGGGCGGTGGCCACCGAGTAGGCGGAAAAGCCGGAGCGGATGGTGCGCAGCCCGGGCCAGCTCTCCCCGTCGTCGCAGGAGACCCGGGCCGAGACGTTCCGCCGCTCGGTGGGGTGGTTGGCCCCGGTGTAAAGAAGCATCTTCGCCTCCGCGCTGCCCTCGGGCGCCTCGGGGTGCATCCGGGTCACGTGGGCGTTGTTGGTCGGGTCCACGAGCTCGGTGTCGGTCTGAACCGGCGAATAACTGTGTCCGCCGTCGGTGGAGATGGCCACCTTGCGGAAGCCCCCGTTGTTCGAGTCGCGGGAGTTGAGCATCACCCGGCCGTCGGAGAGCTCCACGACCTTGTTCTCGTCCATCCCGGTGCCGGTGAATTCCCCGCGTTGCCAGCTTTGGCCGTGGTCGTCCGAGTAGATCGAGTAGGCCTGGATCGGCGTGCTGCCATCGGCCTGCAGGACCCGGCCGGCGTACTGCTGCACCAGCCGCCCGGCGTGGGCCCCGTAGCGCAGCTGGATGCCGGCCCCGGAGGTGGCGAACGTGGTCTTCACGTCGCCCGGTTCCGGCGTGGCGTCGGCGCCGGGCTTGGCCACGTCGGTGATCAGGCGCGGTTCGCTCCAGCTCACCCCGCCGTCATCCGAGGAGACCACCGCGGCGCTGATGACGTTGCGGTCGGCGTCGTCGTTGCCGAAGGTGCTGCCGTGGAAGCCCTGGTCCTTGGAATAGACAAAGAAGGCAAAGACGGTGTTGGTTTGCGCATCGACTACGAAGCTGGGGTCGCTGTAGCCGTACTTGGGGGTTTGCGCGTCGCCCAGGTGGCCGGCGGCAATGGTGGTCATCTCCCCGAAGGTCTTGCCGTTGTCGGTGCTGCGGCGCATCACGATGCTGTTGGCATTGGGGGCGTCGGCGGCGGAATTGGGGCGGGCGTCCCAGGAGGCGAGCACCACGCCGTTGCCCAGGTGGGCGAGGGCGGGAATGCGGTAGAAGTAATTCTCTGCGGTGCGGTCGGCGGCGAGGTTCGCCTCGGTGTAGGTGCCCGGGGCGGCGAACGGGTCGGTGCCGGGGACCGGCAGGGCCGCGCCCGCCGAACCGGCCAGGGCGACGGGGGCCAACAGGGCCAGGAGCGCCGCGGTGGCCAGGGGGCGGGCCGCGCGTGAAAGTCGGGGTTTCGGGTGATCGGTCATCTCTTGGGAAGTGCCTTTCCGGCTTGGGAGGGTCGGTGAGGTCGAGCAAAGAGGTAGGACATCCGACCTATGGATACGTGACTTCGGCCACAACTGTCAAGCGCCGCCCGTCATCTCAGTCGAGGCCGGGGGCCGCCTCGGGCGCGTGGTCGCGGGCAAAGTCGTAGTATTCGCGGTCCACCAATTTCGAGGCGGCCGCCTCGTCGAGCACCACCGTCGCGCGCTCATGGAGCTGCAGCGCGCTCGCGGGGCAGAAGGCGCCCAGCGGCCCCTCGGCCATGGCCGCCACCGCGGCCGCCTTGGCCTCGCCGGTCGCCACCAGCAACACCGAGCGGGCACGCAGGATGGTGCCGATGCCCTGCGTCAGGCAGTGCACCGGGACGGCCTCGACGTCTCCCCCGAAGAACCGCGCGTTGTCTCGCCGCGTGCGCGGGGCCAGGGTCTTGACGCGGGTGCGGCTACCCAGCGACGAGCCGGGCTCATTGAAGCCAATGTGCCCGTTGGCGCCGATCCCCAGCAGCTGCACGTCGATGCCGCCGGCCGCCTCGATCGCCGCCTCGTACTCGGCACAGGCCGCGGACAGGTCGGCGGCCGCGCCGTGCGGGACGTGGACCTTGCGCGGGTCCAGTCCCAGCGGGAGCGTGACCTCGCGGTCGATGACGGAGTGGTACGCCTCGGGGTGTGAGGGATCCAGCCCCACGTACTCATCCAGGGCAAAGGCGGTGGTTCGCGAGAGGTCAAGACCCTCGCGCGCCAGGGCGGCCAGCGCGGCATAGGTGCCCAGCGGGCTGGAGCCGGTGGCCACGCCCAGCACGGGGTCCCGCCGCCTGGCCAGGGTGTCGGCGATGAGGCGGGCGGCGTGGCGGCCCACGGCCGCCGGGTCTGAGAGCACGATGATTTCCACCTGCCCAGCGTACCCATGAAAAAGATATTTGTCCGTACCAATATCCAAAGAATTTTCTCTATACTCGGATTTATGGAGACACCACTCGAATTGGTCCGGACCGGATCGCCCAAGTACGTGGCCTTGGCCGATGCCCTGGCCGAGCAGATCCGCACAACCCTTACTGTCGGCGAGCCGTTGCCGACCGAAAGGGAGCTGCAGGCGAGCTTCGCGGTCAGCCGCGACACCGTGCGGCGGGCCATCGCCCGGTTGGCGGCCGCCGGGCTTGTCTACAACGTGCAGGGGTCGGGCACCTACGTCGCGGATCCCGCACAGATCCGCAAGGGCACCCGGCTCACCGGTTTCAGCCAGGACATGGCCGAGCGCGGATTCAAGGCCTCCTCCCGCACGCTGGACTGCAGGATCGAGCCGTGCCCCGCCGACACGGCCCGCGCCCTGGGCGTGGCCGAGGGCTCCGGCGTGCTGTTGCTGCGCAGGCTGCGGCTCGCCGACGGACTGCCCATGGCGTTGGAAACCGCGCGGCTGCTGTCCGGCCTCTTCGGCGACGACCTGCCCGACCCGGCCGGCTCGCTCGATGCGCAGCTAGCCGAACACGGCCAACGCATCGTGCGGGCCGGCCAGATGATCACCGCCGTCAATCTCACGGCCCCCGAGGCGCACCTGCTCGACCAGCCCGTGGGTGCCGCGGCCCTGCGGGTGGACCGGGTCGGCTTTACCGATCGCGGGCAGGCAGTCGAGGCCACCGAGACGCTCTACCGCGGTGACAGGTACGGCTACGAAACCACCGTCGAGCGGGCTCCTGCCTAAGCCTGCTCGCCACCACCTGCTGACCCCGTCCTCGAACCGGAGCACCCATGAACCGCATCCTCATCCATTCCGCACGGCTCGCCGGGCGCACCTCTGTTACTTCCTCCGATCCGTCCGGATGGGCACTTCTTCAGGACGGAGCCCTGGTGGAACTGGGCACCGGCGAGCGCTGGACCCGGCGGGTCTCCCCGGGAACCGAGGTCGTGGACGCCGGCGGGGACCTGTTGGCCCCTGCCTTCGTTGACATCCATTGCCACGGCGGCGGCGGTTCCGCCTTCGAGGACGCCGACGGGCTGGACACCGTCCGCTCCACGCACCGCGCCCACGGCACCGGAACCCTCGTCGCCTCGCTGGTGACCAATCCCCTGCCCGCGCTGCGTCAAGCGGTGGCCCGCCTCGGTGCTGCCACCGCGGACGGCAGGATCGCCGGCATCCACCTGGAAGGCCCGTGCCTTTCCCCCGGGCAACGCGGTGCCCACCACCCGGATCACCTGCTCGCGCCTTCGGTGGCGGTGCTCGAACCCCTGCTGGAGGCCGGAGGCGGCGCCATCGTGCAGGTGACCCTCGCCCCGGAAATGGATGCGGGACTTGCCGCCACGCGCTTCCTGGTCGAAAACGGCGTCAAGGTGGCCGTTGGGCACACCGAGGCCGACTACGCCACCACCCGGGCGGCCTTCGACGCCGGGGCCTCGCTGCTCACCCACACCTTCAACGCCATGCCCGGGCTGCACCACCGCAACCCCGGCCCGGTGGCAGCGGCCCTGGACGACGGGCGGGTGGTCCTGGAACTCATCGCGGACGGCGTGCACGTCCACGACCCGCTCATCCGGCTGCTCTTCACCCAGGCACCGGGACGGGTGGCCCTGGTGACCGACGCGATGGCCGCCGCGGGCTTCGGTGACGGGACCTACCAGCTGGGCGAACTCGCCGTGGAGGTTCGCGATTCGGTGGCCAGGCTCGCCGCGGGCGGTTCGATCGCCGGCAGCACACTGACGATGGACGCCGCGGTGCGCCGGGCGGTGGCCGCCGGGGTCCCGTTGGACGAGGCGGTGAAGGCCGCGACGATTGTCCCGGCCCGGGCGCTGGGCTTGGGCCATGGCGCGGGTCTACTGGAGCCCGGCGCGCCGGCACCCGTGCTGCTCTGTCCCGACGGATCGCTGCGGCGGGTCTTCGCGCGTCTCTGATCCGCCTCCCCGCCTTGGCCCCGATACAGCTCCGGGCCACCGGCCGGGACTCGGGGGCATTCAGCCTGCCACGGTGGTGCGGATCAGCCCGCGGATCCCGTCAAAGTGCCCGGCCATCAGGCGCGCAGAGGTGACCTTGTCGCCCGCGGCCACTGCCTCGTAGATGTCCCGGTGGTTGCGGGCGGTTTCAACGAGCAGGTCGTCGGTGGGGTCCATTTGCTCGTGCAGCTTGGAATAGGCGGACCAAAAGACCCCCAGCAGGTTGGTGAGCATCCCGTTCTCCAGCGGCTCGAACAGTCCGCGGTGGAACTGCTCGTCGGCCTCGCTCAGCGGCTGGCCGGCCTCGGCCCGGGCCTCCATGTCCTCCACCGCGGCGCGGACGCGTTCCAGGGCGGGCGCCGTCATCGCGTCGATGGCCGCGCCGATCAGCCCCGCCTCGAGCGCCTGGCGGACCTCGACGAGCTCGAGGGCCTCGTGGCCGGAAGTGCGCAGCGAGAGCCGGGAGTGGAATTCGAGGGTCGCGGCGAGCGCGCCGAGCTGCTTGGTGGCCACGAACATGCCGTAGCCGTGGCGCACGTCCACGATGCCCAGGGCCTGGAGGACCTTGAGCGATTCGCGCACGGTGTTCCTGCCCACGCCGAGCTCCTCGACGAGTTCATGCTCGGTGGGCAGCGGGTCCCCCGGCACGAGCCCGCGCTCGAGGATCAGCTCCATGATTTCCTGCTGCAGGGCCTGCAGCCGGTCGGACGCGTTGGCCCTGACCCGCCGGGCGGATGGCTGTGCTGTGCTCATCGGTTTCCCTTTCTTCTGCCGCTTCTTGCCTGCAGGTCCCGCCGATTGCGGGGCCACAGTTGACGTTCAATGTGACTTCGCATACATTGTACTTCAGGCATAGGACATCCTACATCCGATAACCGTTTCCATCCCACCCGAGGTGACCCACCATGACGCTACACAACGAAGTTCTGAACATGGCCAGCTCCCGCCGCAATTTCCTCAAGATTGCAGGCGCCATGGGCGTCGCCGGTGCCTTCGCCGCGACCCTTTCGGCCTGCGGACCGTCCGGCGCCACCGGCACCGCGACCACCGGGGCTGCCGGGACCAAGCCGATCGAGGCCGGCATGTCCTACGCGCTCTCCACCGGGTTCGACCCGATGACTTCCTCCGGGGCCACCCCGATGGCAGCGAACCTGCACATCTTCGAGGGCCTGACCGAACTGCACCCTGCCACCCGCGAACGCTACCTGGCACTGGCCGCGGCGGAACCGGTCAAGGTCGGCGACACGGGCTACGAGATCAAGCTGCGCGCCGGGGCCACCTTCCACAACGGGGACCCGGTAACCGTCGAGGATGTCGTCTACTCCTTCGAGCGCGTGCTCGATGAAAAGAACGCCTCGCTCTTCGCCCAGTTCATCCCCTTCATCGACAAGGTCACCGCCAAGGGCACCGACACGATCGTCTTCAAGCTCAAGTACGCCTTCCCGCTCTTTGCCGAGCGCATTTCCATCGTCAAGATCGTCCCGAAGAAACTTGCCTCGGCCAACCAGGCCGGCTTCGACGCCGCCCCGGTGGGCACCGGACCCTACAAGTTCATCTCCGCGGTCAAGGACGACAAGATCGTCTTCGAGAAGTTCGAGGCGTACAACGGCCCGATGGCAGCCAAGGCCCCGGGCATGACCTGGTTCCTGCTCTCGGATGCCGCGGCCCGCGTCACCGCCGTGGAATCCGGCCGTGTCCAGGCCATCGAGGATGTTCCCTACCTGGACGTCGAGCGGCTCAAGGCCAATGCCACCGTCGAGTCAGTGCAGTCCTTCGGCCTGCTCTTCCTGATGTTCAACTGCGCCGAGAAGCCCTTCGACAACCACCTGGTCCGCCAGGCATTGCACTACGGACTGGACACCCAGACAGTCATCGACAGGGCCTTGCTGGGCAACGCGACTGCCGCAAGTTCCTTCGTGCAGGAAAACCACCCGGGCTACCACCGCGCCTCCACCGTCTATGGCTACGACCCGGAAAAGGCCGCCGCGCTGCTGAAGGAGGCAGGGGTCACCGAGCTCTCCTTCGAGCTGCTGACCACCGACACTTCCTGGGTCAAGGACGCGGCCCCGGTGATCATCGAGTCCTGGAACAAGTTGCCCGGGGTCAAGGTCACACTCAAGTCCATGCAGTCGGGCGCCCTGTACCCGGACCACGTGGACTCGGGCACGTTCCGCGTCGTCGCGGCCCCGGGTGACCCCTCGGTCTTCGGCAACGACCTGGACCTGCTGCTTTCCTGGTGGTACCGCGGCACCGTGTGGCCGCAGGACCGCTTCCGCTGGAGCCAGACCAAGGAGAACGCGCTCGTGCAGAAGCAGCTCGACGCCGCCGTGCGCGCCGCCGACCCGGTTGCAGCACAAAAGGTCTGGAACCAGGTCATCGATCTGGTCGCCGAGCAGGCACCGCTCTACCCGATCCTGCACCGCATGCTCCCGACCGCCTGGAACCCCGACTCGCTGACGGGCTTCCGCCCGCTGCCGACCACCGGGCTCTCCTTCGTGGACGTCGGGCACGCCTAGCAAGAATGCCGGCGCGCCGCCGACTCCCCCTTCGTCGGCGGCGCGCCATCCTTTTCCCCCCTCCACCCCCCCGCACATCCCCGATTCCGAGGAGCACCATAGACGTGGGCAACATCCTCCGCCTGCTGGGCCGACGCCTGGCGGCACTGCCACTGATGATCCTGGGCGTGACGCTGCTGGTCTTCCTGGTCCTGCAGTTCTCCCCCGGCGACCAGGCCACCACCGCGCTCGGCGAGGGCGCCAGCGAAGAGGCCAAGGCCGCCTACCGCGCCGAACGCGGCCTCGACAAGCCGGTGATCGCGCAGTACATCTCCTTCCTGGCCCGGCTGCTGGTGCTCGACTTCGGCAAGACCACCCCGCCGGCCCAACCGATTTCCGGCATCATTGCCGGCGCGTTCCCGCTGACCCTGCAGCTGACCTTCTTCGGCGTGGCCATCGCCGTGGTGCTCTCCCTGCTGCTGGGCGTCACCGCGGCGCTCTACCGCGACCGCTGGCCCGATGCCGGCATCCGCGTGCTCTCCATCGCCGCCGTGGCGACCCCCTCCTTCTGGCTCGGCATCCTGCTGATCCAGTGGCTGGCCCTGGGCACCGGCACCTTCCCCTCCGGCGGCTTCGTCCCGTTCAGCCAGGACCCGGCCGGCTACTTCCGCTCCCTCGCACTGCCCGCCCTGGCCCTGGCCATCCCCGTCTGCGCCTCGCTGATCCGCGTGGTGCGCACCTCGATGGTGGAGGAGATGGACAAGGACTACGTCCGCACCGCCATCGGCAACGGGGTCCCGCGCCACGAGGTCATCCGCCGCAACGTGCTGCGCAACGCGCTGATCACCCCGGTCACCGTGCTGGGCCTGCGCATCGGCTACCTGCTCGGAGGCGCGGTGGTCATCGAGATGATCTTCTCGCTGCCCGGCATGGGCCAGCTCATCCTCAACGGCATCACCAACAACGATGTCTCCCTGGTCCAGGGCGTCACCCTGACCATCGCCATCACCTTTGTCCTGGTGAACATCGCCGTGGACCTGCTCTACCTGCTCATCAACCCCCGGATTAGGACGGTATGACCATGCGGTATGGACTCGCTGACCGCCTCAGCCGCCCCGGCCTGGCCTTCAAGGCCCTCCCGTTGGGCTCCAAGGCCGCCCTGCTCTTCCTGGCCATCGTCGGCCTCGCCGCGATCTTCGCCCCCTGGCTGGCCCCGCACGACCCGCTGGCCACCGGCATCCCCGCCCAGGCGCCCAGCGCCGCCAACCCCTTCGGCACCGATCGCCTCGGCCGGGACATCTACTCGCGCCTGCTCTTCGGCGCGCGCTCCTCGCTGCTCATCGGCCTGGGCGCCGTGGCGCTGGCCATCGCCGTCGGAGCGGTGCTCGGCGCGCTCGCCGCGACCGCCTCGAAGTGGGTCAGCGAAACCGTCATGCGCATCATGGACATCATCATGGCCTTCCCCGGCATCGCGCTCGCCGCGGTGCTGCTTGCAACCCTGGGCAACTCCGTCCCGGTGATCATCATCGCGATCGCCGTCATCTACATCCCGCAGCTGGCCCGCGTGGTCCGCGCCAACGTGATGTCCCAGTGGGGCGAGGACTACGTGCGCGCCGAGCAGGTGCTCGGAGCGGGCCGGCTGCACATCCTTACCCGCCACGTGCTGCGCAACACCGCCGCCCCTGTGCTGGTCTTCGCCACCGTGATGGTCGCCGACGCGATCATCTTCGAGGCCTCGCTCTCCTTCCTCGGCGCCGGCGTCCAGGACCCGGCCCCCAGCTGGGGCAACGTCATCTCCTACGGGCGCACCCTGGTGCTCAACGGCGCCTGGTGGGCCACCACCTATGCAGGCCTGCTGATCCTGCTCACCGTGCTCTGCCTGAACGTGCTCGCCGAGGGCCTCACCGACGCCATGGTGAACCCGCGGCTGCGCAAGCCGGCGAAGATCACCGAGAAGGACAACACCGCAGCCGCCGTGCTGCGCGCCGAGTCCGGCGCTGCTGCCGACGCGGCCCAATTGCCGGCTCCGCCCGACGCGGCGACCCCGCCGCTGCTCGCCGCCCAGCTTGAACGGCTGCGCTCCACCGAGCTTGGCCGCACCGACAGGCTGCGCCCGGAGGCCGCGGCTCGTCCCATCCTTCAGGTGCGGGACCTGACCATCCGCTTCCCCGACCGCTACGGCGACACCAGAATCGTGGACAACGTCTCCTTCACCGTCAACGAGGGCGAAACCATGGGACTGGTCGGCGAATCCGGTTGCGGCAAGTCGATCACCTCGCTGGCCATCATGGGCCTGCTGGCCCCCAACGCCGAGGTCACCGGCTCGATCCGCTTCGAGGGCCGCGAACTCGTGGGCCCCGACAACCGCGAAACCACCCGCGAAAAGCTCTTCAAGGGGCTGCGCGGGGAACAGATCGCGATGGTCTACCAGGACGCCCTGTCCTCGCTGAACCCCTCGATGCTGATCCGCGAACAAATGGAGCAGCTGACCCGGCGCAACGGCAGGATGAGCCCGGAGGAACTGCTCAAGCTGGTCAAGCTGGACCCGCGCAGGACGCTGCGCTCCTACCCGCACGAGCTTTCCGGTGGGCAGCGCCAGCGCGTGCTCATCGCCATGGCGCTCTCCCGCTCCCCCAAGCTCGTGGTCGCCGACGAGCCGACCACCGCGCTGGATGTCACGGTGCAGGCGCAGGTCGTTGACCTGCTCAACGAGCTGCGCGAACAGCTCGGCTTCGCGATGGTCTTCGTCAGCCACGACCTGGCCCTGGTCGCCTCGCTGGCGCACCGCACCACCGTGATGTATGCAGGGCAGGTCGTCGAATCCGGCGCCACCGCCGAGCTCCTGGCGGACCCGCGGCACGAATACACCCGCGGGCTGCTCGGGGCAGTGCTTTCCATCGAATCCGGGGCCGAGCGCCTGCACCAGATCCCCGGGTCGGTGCCCAGCCCCCGCGACTTCGCCGCCGGGGACCGCTTCGCCGCCCGCTCGCTGGACCCCTCCGCCGACCCGGGAGCCGTCCTGGGCCTGGAAAGGATCGGGACGGCCGACCACTACTGGGCCACCGCTGCCACCAGCACCGCCCTGACCAGCACCGAAGGAGCCAACGCATGAGCACCACCGCCCTGGCCGGGCGCACCGGCGCCGCCACCCCGGGATCCCCGGTCCTGGAACTAAAGGACCTGCACGTGCACCACCGGGCCCGCGGCGGCAAGCTCTTCCACCCGACCATCGTCAAGGCGGTCAACGGGGTCGACTTCACGATCGCCCGCGGGGAGACCGTCGGCATCGTCGGGGAATCCGGCTGCGGCAAGTCAACCCTCGCCTCGGTGCTGGTGGGCCTGCGCGAACCGACCAGCGGCACCGTGCTCTTCCACGGCGAGCCGTTCTCCCGCCGCGGGCCCGCCCGCAAGGAATTCGGCCGGTCCGTCTCGATCATCTTCCAGGACCCGGCCACCGCGCTGAACCCGCGGATGACGGTGCACGACATCCTCACCGACCCGCTGCTGGTGCACGGGATCGGGACCCGGGCCTCGCGCTCGGCCAAGGTCTACGAACTGCTCGAGCTGGTCGGCCTGCCTGCATCCGCCGCCGAGGTCTCCCCCGCCCAGATCTCCGGCGGGCAGCGCCAGCGCGTTGCAATCGCCCGGGCCCTGGCGCTGGACCCGGAACTGGTGATCGCGGACGAGCCGACCAGCGCCCTGGATGTCTCGGTCCGCGCCCAGGTGCTGAACCTGCTCACCGACCTGAAGGCGAAGCTCAACCTGGGACTGGTCTTCATCTCCCACGACATCTCCACCGTCCGCTACGTCGCTGACCGCATCTGCGTGATGAACGCTGGGCAAATCGTGGAGCAGGGCACCGCCGCCCAGGTCTTTGACACCCCCACCAACGACTACACCCGAACCCTGCTGGGAGCCGCCCCGAGTTTGCTTCATGCCCCGGCAACCACCCGAACTCCCCTGGAGGAATCATGAGCACCACCCCCGCATTCACCGGCGTCATCCCGCCCGTCATCACCCCGCGCACCTCCGCGGGCGCCCTGGACCTGCCCGGCCTGGAGGCCGTGGTCGAGCACCTGGTCGCAGGCGGCATGCACGGCCTGTTCCCGCTGGGCTCCTCCGGCGAAACCCCCTACCTGACCGACGCCGAACGCGCCGAGGTCCTGGCATGCGTGGCCTCGGCGACCGCCGGGCGGGTTCCGCTGCTGGTGGGCGCCAACGAACAGACCACCGCCCGGGTGATCGAGGAGGCCCGCAAGGTCGTCGTCCGCGGGGCCGACGCCGTGGTGATCACCACCCCGTACTACGCGATCTTCGACGCCACCGAGGTCAAGCGGCACTTCCGGGCCGTGGCCGCTGCGGTCGACGTCCCGGTCCTCGCCTACGACGTTCCGGTGCGCACCCACTTCAAGCTGGCCCCGGAGCTCCTGGCAGAACTCGCCCACGAGGGCACCATCGCCGGGGTCAAGGACTCCTCCGGCAACGACATTGCCTTCCGCCAGCTGCGCCTGCTCACCCGCGGATTGGAGGGCTTCGCCCTGTTCAGCGGCCACGAGGTCGTCTGCGACGCGGCAATGCTTTCGGGCGCCGACGGACTGGTCCCGGGCCTGGCCAACGTGGACCCCGCAGGCTACCGGAGGCTCTACGACGCGGCCGTGTCAGGGAACTGGGAGACGGCCGTCAAGGAACAGGACCGGCTCGCCGAACTCTTCCGCATCGTCGATGTCCCGGACGGTTCCCGGGTCTCCCCCGGAGCCGGAGGACTCGGTGCGTTCAAGACCGCCCTGGTGCAACTCGGGGTCATCGGCGCCAACACCATGAGCCAGCCCATGGAGTCCCTCAATGCCCACGAGGCCACCGAAATCCGCGCGATCCTCGCCACCGCCGGACTGCTCTAGGTCCATGGCAGCACTTCGAACCGCCGTCGGCATCGACCTGGGCGGCACCAAGATCGCCGCCGCCCTGGTTGGCGCCGACGGCACCATCGACTCCCGGCACTCGGCGCCCACCCCCGCGACCTCAGGACCGGAAGCAGTGCTGGACACCATCGCGGAGCTCGCCGCGCCCCTGCTCGCGCAGGCCTCGGCCACCGGCACACCTGCGCTCGGGGTCGGGATCGGCGCCGCCGGGGTCATCGACCCGGTCACCGCCCGGGTGCTTTCGGCCACCGACCACCTAAGCGGCTGGGCAGGGACCGACCTGCGCGCCGGGCTCGCCGCCCGGCTCGGGATTGACCCGCAAGGCGTGCGCGCGGTCAACGACGTGCATGCCCACGCCCTGGGCGAGGGCTGGCTGGGGGCTGCGGCCGGGTGCGGCTCGGTGCTGCTCGCGGCCTTCGGCACCGGCATCGGGGGTTCGCTGCTGCTGCACGGGGTCCCCGTCTTCGGGGCCCGACAGGTCGGCGGCCACCTGGGACATATGCCCAGTGCCGAGGCTGTCGGGCTGCGGTGCCCGTGCGGGGCCATCGGGCACCTGGAGGCCATCGCCTCCGGGCCATCGCTGCACGCCCTGTACCTGCGCCGCGGTGGCGATACCTCGGTGCCCCACGCACGAGCCGTGTTCGCCCGCGCCGCTGCAGGGGACGTGCTGGCAGCCGCGGCCATCGACACCGCAGCCACCGCTGCAGGGCGGGCCCTGGGCGGGCTTGCCAACACGCTGGACCCCGAGGCCGTCATCGTCTCCGGCGGCCTGGCCGAGGCGGGAGAAACCTGGTGGGGCCCGCTGCGTGCCGCCTTCGCCGCCGAATTGATCGGCCCGCTCAAGTCCCTGGCCCCGCAACCGGCGCGCTTGGGCGCCGACGCCGCCCTGGCCGGGGCCGCCTCGCTGCTGCTGGCCCCCGCCCACTCCACTCTTGCCTCCTCGTAAAAAGGATCCGACCCCGTGCTGCTGACAATTTCCGACCTCGCCGCCCTGAAGGGCGCGCTGATCGTCTCCGCCCAGGCCTACCCGGGCGAGCCGATGCGCGATCCGCGCACCATGGCCCAGGTCGCCGCCTCCGCCGTGATCGGCGGGGCCAAAGCGGTGCGAGTGCAGGGCCTGGCCGACATCTCAGCCACCCGCTCCGCGGTGCAGGTCCCGGTCATCGGGCTGTTCAAGGACGGTCACGACGGCGTGTTCATCACCCCCACGCTGCACCACGCCCTGGCCGTCGCCGCGGCCGGTGCTCACGTGATCGCCCTGGACGGCACCCGGCGGCCCCGCCCCGACGGGCTCACCCTGGCTGCGACCATCGCCGGGATCCGCGAACGCTCCGCGGCCACCGTGATGGCCGACTGCGGTTCGCTTGCAGATGCGCGCGCCGCAGCCGCCGCCGGGGCCGACCTGATCGGCACCACGCTGGCCGGCTACACCGGGGAGCGGCCCAAGACCCAGGGCCCGGACCTGGAACTGCTCGAGGCGATCGTCGCCGCGGACCTGGGCGTGCCGGTCATCGCCGAGGGCCGCATCCACACCCCGGCACAGGCCCGCGCCGCGCTCGATGCCGGCGCGCATGCGGTGGTGGTCGGCACCGCCATAACCCACCCGGCGACCCTGACCGGCTGGTTCCTCGACGCCCTGGCCCCGTGAACACCGGCCCCGCGAGCCCGCCCCACACAGTCCTGGCGACCCGCGGCGCGGGCGGCTACCGGCAATACCGGATCCCCGCCCTGGCCGTGACCACTGCCGGGACCCTGCTCGCCGTCTACGACGGCCGGCCCACGCTCGATGACCTGCCCTCCCCCTCCGACCTGGTGCTGCGCCGCAGCACCGATGGCGGAACCACCTGGGAGGAACAGCGGATCCTGCGCACCGGAACCGGGCTGCACGGCTTCGGGGACCCCTCCCTGCTCGTGGACCGCGAGACCGGCACCATCTTCTGTTTCCATGCAGCGACCACGCAGTGGGGCTTCTTCGAATCCCGTCAGGGCACCGCGCAAACCCAGCACGTGGACCTCTCGGTCTCGCGCGACGACGGCCGCAGCTGGAGCCACCGCAGGATCACCGGCCAGCTGAAGCGGCCCGGGATCCGCGGAATCTTCGCTGCCTCGGGCGCCGGAACCCAGGTCTCCGCCGGCGCGCACAAGGGACGGCTGCTGCAGCCTTGCGTGGTGCTGCTTTCCCCCGGTGGACGGATCGCCGCGGCGGTTGCCCGCAGCGATGACCACGGGCAGAGCTGGACCCTGGGAGATGCGCTGGAGCCGGCAGCCGACGGCACCCACACCAACGAATCCTCGGTGGCCGCCCTGCCGGACGGGAGCGTGCTGCTGCATTCGCGGGCGACCCCGCACCGGCTGGCCGCACGCTCGGTGGACGGCGGGGCCAGCTTCACCCGACCCGTCCCGGACCCGGCACTGCCGGACCCCAGTGACAACGGCTCGCTCATCGCTCACTCCGGCGGCGGGCTCGTGGCCACCCACAACGCGCATCGACACCTGCGCCGCAACACCGTGGTGCGGCACAGCCCTGACGGCGGCGCCTCCTGGGCCGGGGCCGTCGTGCTCTGCCCCGGTGCCTCCGCCTACTCCACGGCTGCCGAATTGCCCGACGGCTCGATCGGCGTGCTCTTTGAGCGCGGCGCCTACGAGGAGATCGTCTTCACGCGGCTCCCGTTCACTGCCCTCACCGAACCCTCCGCCAAGGACACAGTGGACGCGGGCACGCTGCATGGGCCCCGCCCGTTGCCCTGCCACCCGGACTTGCTGGTCGAAATCGTGCCGCGCTCGATCACTCCCGCTCCCCCGCAGCACTGGAGGTTCACCGAGCCGCACCTTGTGCTCGGGCAGGCAGATGCCGGCTACGGCGCCGCCGGCAAGGAGGTCGGCCAGGCAGCCGCACAACTCGTCGCCACCAGGGCGGATCTGCTGGCCAACTACGGACCGCCCTCCCCGGGGATCCACCCCGGCGACACCCTCACCTATTCGGCCGCCGTGACCAACAGCGGCCCGGATCCGGTGACCGTCCGGCCGCACGGCGACGTGGAAGGCCCCGCCCAACCGATCGCCCCGGGGGCGACCGCGGTGTGGCTACATCTGAACCACCGCACCACGGCACCAGGGGTCCTGCCGCGCATTAACTGGGCTGTCAATTCCGGGACGGGATTGCCGAACCAAGCTATTGGGCCCTAGTCGACCGCTCGACATATTGGCCCACCGGACCAACGCCCGTATGTAGGACCACACCAACAGAGGGTCTGCATCACAGGATAAGAGCCAGCGATCAGTTCGTGGAACTGACCGCCGGCTCTTTTTCGCATGCCGATGGCCCGCTTAACGAGCGAGGGCCCCACAACCTTGCGGTTGTGGGGCCCTCGATTTCCAGCCCAAGGGGCCGGAACAAGCGATTTAGCGCTTGGAGAACTGCGAAGCCTTACGAGCCTTCTTGAGACCAGCCTTCTTGCGCTCGATGACGCGGGCGTCACGAGTCAAGTAGCCGGCCTTCTTGAGGGCCGCACGGTTGTTGTCGCGGTCGATCTCGTTCAGCGAGCGAGCAATGCCCAAACGCAGCGCGCCGGCCTGGCCCGAGGGGCCGCCACCGTGGATGCGTGCAAGAACGTCGTAGGCGCCGTCGAGCTCGAGGAGCTTGAACGGTTCGTTGACATCCTGCTGGTGCAGCTTGTTCGGGAAGTAGTTCTCCAGCGTGCGACCGTTGAGGGTCCACTTGCCGGTGCCCGGAACGACGCGCACGCGGGCAATTGCCTGCTTGCGACGGCCAACTGCTGCGCCTGCAACGGTGAGGGCCGGACGTTCCTTGACTGCTTCGGTCTCAACCGCTACGGTCTCCGAGGTGTACGAAGTCGGAGCTTCACCCTCGAATTCAGTGATCTCTTCAGTGTTCTGAGCCACGATAATCTCCTAAAGTCTTGTTCTCGGGGCCCAGCGCTACTGCGCGACCTGGGTGATTTCGAAGGTCTGCGGCTGCTGTGCAGCGTGCGGGTGCTCGGCACCGCGGTAGACCTTCAACTTGGACAGCTGATCTGCAGCCAGCGAGTTCTTCGGGAGCATGCCCTTGATGGCCTTCTCCACAGCCTGAACCGGGTTCTTTTCAAGAAGCTCGGCGTAGGTCACGGACTTCAGGCCGCCCGGGAAACCCGAGTGACGGTAGGCGCGCTTGTTTTCGAGCTTGGCGCCGGTGAGGGCAACCTTCTCGGCGTTGATGATAATGACGTGATCGCCCATGTCCATGTGGGGGGCGAAGGTAGCCTTGTGCTTGCCGCGCAGCAGGGTTGCGGCCTGGACGGCGAGGCGACCAAGTACAACGTCGGTAGCATCAATGATGTGCCACTGGCGGGTCTGGTCAGCCGGCTTTGGAGTGAACGTACGCACTGTAATTGCCTTTGTTTTATTGGTTACTGGTCAAGCACAGTTCCAAACAGTGGCTGTGAGATCCACCGTCGTCCGTGTGCTGTGTTCGATGCGCTGTAACCAGTTCGCCAGGTGAGGACTGAAAAGACCGGCCGTCCATGAATGTTCGCAATCCCAGCAGACCAGTGGCTCTGCAACTGAGCCGTCACGCGGAGAAGGTTGTGTCGAACAAAGGACACGCACAACAGCCCATAGTCTATCGGATTAACCCCGACACCACCAAAGCGTCGGGGGTGAGCCTGCCGACAGGCCGTCTTATGGGACTGCAAAGGCACAAGAACCCGTCCGTCGGCACCAGGTATCCGGTGTTCGGGGAACCACCTGACCGTCGACTGCCCACGCGGTCACGAGGCCAATGGATGGGTTTTCCCGGCGTTGTTGAACCCGATGAAGGGTCGAAACAATCCTCACGTCGCAATTCCGTTCGAGAGCCATCTACGCTGGAGATGGCCCCATGAGCATCTGATGCTTGTCGTCTGTGGGCCATGTCGGATCGTTTTGAGGAAGCTATTGCCTTTCACCCTGGCCCACGCGGCCGCTGTCCTGCCGTTCATGCGCCAACCGGTCGTGCCGATGGCACTGGTCGCCGGCGCGATGGCCCCGGACCTCCCCTACTTTGCGATGGTGCCGCCAACCTACGGCGGTTCGTACGCGGCCCTGTTCAACGGGATCAGTTCACATGAATTCACCCATATCCTGACGGTCGGCATGCCCCTCGCCTTGGTGCTGTTCGGTTTCCTGTCGTTCCTGGAAAAGCCTCTGGGCTGGGCTCTCCCCAAATCATGGCTTCCGGACATCTCCGCACTCGGGGTGCGTCCGCCCACAAAGGCGCATGTTGTGCTGTGGACGTTCCACTCCTTGCTGCTCGGGCTGCTCACTCACCTAGTGTGGGATTCGTTCACGCACTCCTCCGGGTGGGTGGTTCAGCAATTCCCCCTCCTGACCCTAGAACCCGTTGTCGGCATTCCCCTCTTTCGGCTCCTGCAGCACGGGAGCAGCCTCGCCGGATTGGCGATCCTGGCGCTCTGGTACCGCGGCCGTCAACGAACCTCCGGCACCTTCGGAAAAGTCGCCGTATCCAAGGAAAGAAAAGTGCGAACCATGCTGCTGGCGCTGGTCTTGGTTGTTCCTTCCGCGGCGGCCGCCGGCCTGGGCCTGGGCCTGGGTGCCACACCGATTGTCGAGGATGCAGCGAGTGCCGAACTGTTCTTGCAGGGCATGATTCTCCGGGTGGGCGCCGCGCTGATTGTGGCGCTGACGGTCTATGGCTTCGCATGGCATGCCGCGGCCATGATCCGGAAGGTTCGCACCGCCGCCACTGCGCGGGCGTAGCCTCCCCGCCGTTGGGGCAGCGGCCATCCCCACACTTGTCGACCCAGGCCGTCTCGCCCCTTCAGGATGTTGTATCAGCGGGCCCCAACCCCGGCAAGTAGACTACGAGCAATTGCTTGACTACCTGGGGGAATCTTGCCTGAGACAACGCGCGGACACGCTCTTTCAAAAACCCAACGAAACATCGGGCTTGCGTTGCTCGTCCTGGTTTTGGCCCTGCTGGCATTCATGGCCCTGCGGCCCGACTCCGCCGCGGTGACCACCGAAACGGCGACCGAGGGCAAAAGGCAAGCCGATGCGTCGGCGCAAGCTGCCGGTGCCGACCAGGTCGTGGCATTTCTCGGCGACTCCTACACCGCCGGGGTCGGCGCATCACCCGGCAGGGCATGGCCAGACCTTCTCGCATCAAGCCTGGGGTGGGATTCCTACAAGTCATTCGCGCACGGCGGGACCGGGTATGCGACCGCTGTGACCAAAAATGCAATGCGCGTCTGTGGCTTGGATCAATGCCCCAGCTATGCGGAGGTGCTGCCCCGCGTCATCGACTACGCCCCGACGCTCGTCATCGTGTCCGGTGGGCGCAATGACACCCGCAGAACCGTGGAGCAGGTAGAGACCGGCGCGAAAAGACTTTTTGAATCATTGTCAGCGGCGCTGCCGGAGGCGACGGTGGTGGTCACGAGTCCTATCTGGGATGCCCGGGAACACCCGGCCAAGCTGGACCGGCTAACGGCAGTCATCCGCCTGGCCGCCGCGGATTCGAATGCCACGTACCTGGACCTGGGCGAACCATTTGCCGGCAAGCCCGAACTCATCACCGGCGATCTTGTCCACCCCAACGATGCGGGATATGAGCTGCTGGCCCGCACTGTGGCCAAGGGCCTTGTGGATTCGGGTATCGCGGATTAGCGATCGGCCCCATTTCCGGGACTGAGGGAGACCTGGCGTTCCACGGCACCAAGGATTGCGACGACCCTGCTCGACAAACCTTGACGTGCACGCTCCTGGGCGAGGTACGCCCGA
Organism: Paeniglutamicibacter sp.; assembly: GCF_046714615.1. Classification (NCBI taxonomy): domain Bacteria; kingdom Bacillati; phylum Actinomycetota; class Actinomycetes; order Micrococcales; family Micrococcaceae; genus Paeniglutamicibacter; species Paeniglutamicibacter sp. The sequence continues at coordinate 17,835 of NZ_JBKKAP010000083.1, read as the reverse complement.
ACACCGGATCCACGGCTTACCCGGGGCACTCCCCCGTCGAATTGCCCTGCGCGGACTGTCCTACTCGTTGGTTCAGCGCATTTCCTGCAGATCCGTGGTGATCTCATGCGGCTTGCGCCGGGTGCGGGTCGACTCCGCCCGCCGAGCGATCTCCTGCTCGTCTTCCGGATACGCAATTTCCTCCAGCACCAGGGCCCGGGGATCGGCCAGCATGATCCGTGAATCTCGCACAGCCTCCTCCAATCGCATCGGCACCCAGCCCGGGGACTCTCGCCCGTCCCCGACCTTGAGGCAGGCCCCGATCATGGCCCTGACCATGTTGTGGCAAAACGCGTCGGCCTTCAGGTGCGCCACAATGATGCCCTGGGCATCACGCGCAAACTCGAATTCCGTCAGCGTGCGGATCGTCGTGGCATGCTCACGAGGCTTGCAGAAGGACAGGAAGTCATGGCGTCCGAGCAGGCTCGCGGCCTCCGCGTTCATCAGCCCAATATCTAGATCTGACCTGTGCCACATGGTGAAGGCCCGGGTCAACGGATCGAAGCGATCCGGACCATCGGCGATGCGATAGGAGTATCGGCGCCACAGCGCGGAAAATCGTGCGTCGAATCCGTCCGGAGCGATCCAGACGTCGTGGACCTGGATGGCGCCGGATTCGCGGCCAAGAAGGCCACGCAGCCTGCGAAGCAGGGCGAGGCCGGGTTCGAGGTCGGCCCCGCGGGCCAGGCCGGCGACTTCGGCGGGGGTCAGGTTGAAATGCGCTATCTGGTTCCGGGCATGCACCCCGGCATCCGTGCGTCCGGCCACGACGGTGCGGATGTCTCGGCGGATGAGCATGGCGAGGCCATCTTCGAGCACTCCCTGCACGGTGGGCAGGCCCGGCTGCAGCGCCCAGCCGTTGTAGGCGGTTCCGTCATAGCCGATCCGAATGGCCAGGCGCACGGTGGCAGGTTCGGTGGCGCTTCCGGCAGGCGCGAGGCCGGGGTGCTGGGTGTCAAAGGCGGAAGTATTCATCTCACGGTCCTCGTTCAGTGGCCGGCTCCACCTTCTCGGGAAGCGGCTCCTCCCCCGCCATCGAGTGCCGCCGAGGGCGGTCTCATCAAGGCAAGGGGTCTTCAGGGCTTAAAGCGTTGGCCCCGTGGATAAGTGCACCGGGCCAACGATTCAGCTATTGCCGAGGTAACAAGGACTAGGCCTTGTTCTCCTCTGCGGCTTCGGTCTCTACAACCTCTGCGGCTTCGGTTGCTTCGGTCTCAACGACCTCTTCAACCGGAGCAGCCACTGCGGCAGCCTTTTCGGCTTCCTTCACAACGGCCTGCTTCGGGGAAACCGGCTCCATGACCAATTCGATGACAGCCATCGGAGCGTTGTCGCCCTTGCGGTTGCCGATCTTGGTGATGCGGGTGTAGCCACCCGGGCGCTCGGCCATGAGCGGTGCGATGTTCTCGAACAGCTCGTGAACGATCGACTTGTTGGTGCGGCTGCGCGAGGCAATGACTGCCTGTACGCGGCGACGCGATGCCAGGTCTCCGCGCTTAGCGAAGGTGATCAGGCGTTCTGCGTGCGGACGAAGGCGCTTGGCCTTGGTCAGCGTGGTGGTGATGGACTTGTTCTCGAACAGCTGCGCGGACAGGTTCGCGAGCATCAAACGCTCGTGAGCTGCGCTGCCGCCGAGACGCGGACCCTTGGGAGGGGTAGGCATAGTGTTCTCCTATTATGGTGGCCTTTGCGCCCGGTCTCCCGGGGGATCCCGGGCGCAAAGGTTTAAGTTCTATAGCTGGTGGGCCAAGAAGTCTTAGACTTCTTCGTCACCGTAGACGTCATCGTCGCCAATGGCGGCGGCACGTGCTGCAAGATCGAAGCCCGGAGGGGAATCCTTCAGGGCCAGACCCAAATCGATCAGCTTCGCCTTGACCTCGTCGATGGACTTCGCACCGAAGTTACGGATGTCCATCAGGTCGGCCTCGGAGCGTGCAACGAGTTCACCCACGGAGTGGATGCCCTCACGCTTGAGGCAGTTGTACGAGCGAACGGTCAATTCGAGGTCCTCGATCGGCAGCGCCATGTCGGCTGCGAGTGCGGCGTCCGTCGGGGACGGGCCGATCTCGATGCCTTCGGCGGCCGTGTTCAGCTCGCGAGCCAGTCCGAACAGTTCAACCAAGGTGGTTCCGGCGGATGCAACTGCATCGCGCGGGAGCATCGAATCCTTGGTCTCGACATCGACGATGAGCTTGTCAAAGTCGGTGCGCTGCTCGACACGGGTGGCCTCCACGCGGAAGGTCACCTTGAGTACCGGCGAGTAGATCGAATCCACAGGGATGCGACCGATCTCGGCGTCCGCGTTCTTGTTCTGCGCTGCAGAAACATAGCCACGGCCACGTTCGATGGTCAGTTCCATGTCGAACTTGCCCTTCGCGTTCAACGTCGCGATGTGCAGGTCCGGGTTGTGGAATTCCACGCCGGCCGGCGGGGTGATGTCTGCTGCGGTGACGACGCCAGGGCCCTGCTTGCGCAGGTAGGCGACGACCGGCTCATCGTGTTCGGAGGACACTGAGAGATTCTTGATGTTCAGAATCAGCTCGGTGACGTCTTCCTTAACACCGGCTACGGTGGTGAACTCGTGCAATACCCCGTCGATCCGCACACTGGTGACAGCTGCACCAGGGATGGAGGAGAGAAGGGTACGGCGAAGCGAGTTGCCCAGGGTGTAGCCGAAGCCAGGCTCCAACGGTTCAATTACGAAACGGGAGCGGTTCTCCGCTACGACTTCTTCGGTCAGGGTGGGGCGCTGTGCAATAAGCACTTACATTTCCTTTCAGCGAGCGTCCGCTATATGACGCAACACAGGGGGTGGAAACGACGTAAGCCTCGTCGGCGTTCGTCTGGTTCGGTCTGGCTTGCCGTGGCGATCATGCCGCCGCGCCCAACTCCCTTGCGGAAGAAAGACGCGGCGGCATCAAAGCCAGACAGTCAATTAGACGCGGCGACGCTTTGAGGGGCGGCAACCGTTGTGTGCGCTTGGGGAAACGTCCTGGATGGACCCAACCTCAAGGCCAGCAGCCTGCAGCGAGCGGATCGCGGTTTCGCGTCCCGAGCCGGGGCCCTTGACGAAAACGTCGACCTTGCGAAGGCCGTGCTCCTGTGCGCGCTTTGCAGCGGCCTCGGCGGCCATCTGTGCGGCGTACGGGGTCGACTTACGCGAGCCCTTGAAGCCAACCTCGCCGGCCGAGGCCCACGCGATTACAGCACCGTTAGGATCCGTGATGGAAACGATGGTGTTGTTGAAGGTGCTCTTGATGTGCGCCTGGCCGAGCGGGATATTCTTTTTGTCCTTGCGACGCGGCTTACGGACCGCTCCACGAGTCTTGGGGGGCATACTTACTCCTACGAGAAATTTGGCTTAGTGATGACCGCTAGATTTAGCGAGTCTTCTTCTTACCGGCGACGGTGCGCTTCGGTCCCTTGCGGGTACGAGCGTTGGTCTTGGTGCGCTGACCGCGGACCGGCAGGCCCTTGCGGTGGCGAATGCCTTCGTAGGAGCCGATCTCAACCTTGCGGCGGATGTCAGCTGCCACTTCACGGCGGAGGTCACCCTCAACCTTGAAGCTTCCTTCAATGAAGTCACGCAGCTGAACCAGCTCAGCGTCGGACAGATCCTTCACGCGAGTGTCCGGGTTGATCCCGGTCTCGGCGATGGTCTGTTCTGCACGGGTCTTGCCCACGCCGTAGATATAGGTGAGCGCAATGATCACGCGCTTTTCGCGCGGGATGTCTACGCCAGCTAGACGAGCCATATGCTGTCTACCTTTCGATGTTCGGAGGTCTAAAGCAGCACATTCCTGGGTGTTCCCAGTCCACGGCCTCCGTGCCGTGGGTATGCATCGCGCGGTGGATGCTGTGCTGCCAATTACGTTTACTACGCGCAGGATTTCCCGTGAGGGAAATTAGCCCTGACGCTGCTTGTGGCGTGGGTTTTCGCAGATCACCATGACCACGCCATTACGACGGATCACCTTGCACTTATCGCAGATCGGCTTCACGCTAGGGTTAACCTTCAAGGCTTTGTCCTTTTGCGGTTGCGGTTTCAAGTGGAGCGTAACTACCTTTGTCGCCCGTCCCAAGGGAAGGAAGAACAAAAATCTTTACTTGTAGCGGTAAACGATACGTCCGCGGTTGAGGTCATACGGACTGAGTTCCACCACTACGCGATCCTCAGGGAGGATTCGAATGTAGTGCTGACGCATCTTTCCCGAGATAGTTGCAAGTACAACGTGCCCGTTGGGCAGCTCAACACGGAACATCGCATTGGGCAGTGCCTCTGACACGGTGCCTTCTACCTCGATGACACCCTCTTTCTTGGCCATATCCTCCGCTAACTTTTGTTGCCGGGCAACGTTTGCCCCCGACATGTTTATGGACTTGGCCATCAATCACAGAAGTACCCGCAGCGTGAGCTTTTGGGCACCAAGGAACAGACAACCAACAGTCAAGCCTACGCGGTGTATGGCTTAAAGGGAAATCGTTAGGCCAACACTTTTTGTTAGATTGCCCACTATTTCCCCCTCGGCTTCCCTCGTGCGGGGCAAGCCCCGAAGGCTAGGAAGCGATCGGGGACGGAGTCACGCCGAACGGGGCCAGGCCCGCGGCTCCCCCGTCGTGGGCGGTCAGCACCCAGATGCCGCCCAGGTGCACGGCAACCGAGTGCTCCCACTGCGAGGCTCGTGCGCCGTCAACGGTGACAACTGTCCAGTCGTCCTCCAGCACCTTGGTCTCAAGACCCCCGCGCACCAGCATCGGTTCGATGGCCAGGCACATGCCGGGCTTCACCCGGGCGCCGCGGTGACCGGTGCGGTAGTTGAGCACGTCCGGGGCCTGGTGCATTTCCGAACCAATGCCGTGTCCCACGTAGTCCTCAAGGATGCCCAGCGGCTTGCCCGGCACCCCTGAGACGAAGTCGTCGATGGCGTCGCCGATCTGACCCACGAAACGGGCCTCGGCCAGGGCAGCGATCCCCCGCCACATGGCTTCCTGGGTGATGTCGGACAGACGCTGGTCCTCCGGGTCGGCGTTGCCCAGGATGACGGTGCGTGCAGAGTCGGCGTGCCAGCCGTCGATGATGGCCCCGCCGTCGATCTTCAGGACGTCCCCGTCCTTGAGCTCGTACTGGCTGGGGAAGCCGTGGACGACCTCGTCGTTGACCGAGGCGCAGATGGTGGCGGGGAAGCCGTGGTACCCCTTGAAGTTGGACTTCGCGCCGTGGCGTTCGAGCACCGAGGCAAAGACCTCGTCGACGTGCGCGGTGGTCACGCCGATCTGTGCGGCTGCGACTGCCTCGTCCAAGGCCTCGGCCAGCACCAACCCGGCTTCACGCATCTTCAGGATCTGCTGGTTGGTCTTGTACTCAATTTTTGGTTGGCTGAAAGCCATCTCGCGGTTCCCCTTCCAAGGAATTTTCCATGCGTGGTTAGCGCAAAAACCGCGAGGATGCAGGCACTGGTGTGCCGATCCCCGCGGTTTGCGCGTGCAAGCTACTTAGACGTTCTGTCCCAGCGCGTCCATGACGCGGTTGGTGACTTCGTCGATCTCGCCGATGCCGTCTACCAGGCGCACGATGCCGCGCTCCTGGTAGCGGTTGACCACGACGGCGGTTTCCTCGTGGTACAGGCCCAGGCGGTGGCGGATGACCTCTTCGTTGTCATCGGCACGGCCTTCGATTTCCGCGCGCTTGAGCAACCGGGCGACGAGCTCGTCGTCATCGGCGGTCAGCTGCAGCACGGCGTCCAGTTCGACCCCGGCGTCGGCCAGGATCGAATCCAGCTCGTCGACCTGTGCGCTGGTGCGCGGGTAGCCGTCCAGCAGGAAACCGTCCTTGACGTCGTCCTGTGCCAGCCGGTCACGGACCATCGAGTTGGTGACCGAGTCGGGAACGAAGTTCCCGGCGTCGATGTACTTCTTGGCCTCGACGCCCAGCGGGGTGCCGCCCTTGACGTTGGCGCGGAAGATGTCACCGGTGGAGATGGCCACAACGTTGAGGCGCTCGGAGATGCGGTCCGCCTGGGTGCCTTTGCCGGCGCCGGGCGGTCCAATGATCAACAGTCTTGTCATCGCAGAAGTCCTTCGTAGTGTCGCTGCTGCATTTGTGCGTTGATTTGTTTGACGGTTTCAAGACCCACACCAACCATGATGAGGATCGAGGTGCCGCCAAACGGGAAGTTCTGATCGGCGTTGATGAGCACGAAGGCGATCAACGGAATCAGGGCCACGAATGCCAGGTAAATGGCACCGGGGAAAGTGATGCGGCTGAGGATGTACTCGAGGTACTCGGCCGTGGGGCGTCCGGCGCGGATGCCCGGGATGAATCCGCCGTACTGCTTCATGTTGTCGGCAACCTCGGTCGGGTTGAACGTGATCGCGACGTAGAAGTAGGTGAATCCGATGGTCAGCAGCGTGTAGGCGACCATGTAGAGCGGGGACGAGCCGGAGAAGTTCGTCTGGACCCACAGGGCCCAATCCGGCAGCGTGCCGTCGGCGCGCGTGTTGAACGAGACCAGCATGGTCGGCAGCGCCAGCATCGAGGACGCGAAGATCACCGGGATCACCCCGGCCATGTTGACCTTGATCGGGATGTAGGTGGAGGTGCCGCCCACGGTGCGCCGCCCGATCATGCGCTTGGCGTACTGCACCGGAATGCGGCGCTGGGACTGCTCCACGAAGACGACCAGCGCAATGACTGCCACGCCGATGAGGATGACGCCGATGAAGACGCCCCAGCCCTGCGAGGTGGCGATGGCGCCCATGGCCGAGGGGAAGCCCGAGGCGATGGAGACGAAGATCAGCAGGGACATGCCGTTGCCGACGCCGCGCTCGGTGGCCAGTTCGCCCATCCACATGATCAGGCCGGTTCCGGCGGTCAGCGAGAAGATCATCAGCACGATGACCCACAGCGTGTCCTCCGGGACGATCGGCAATGTGCAGGAGGGGAAGAGCATGCCGCTGCGAGCCAGCGAGACCAGCGTGGTGGCCTGCAACAGCCCCAGGGCGATGGTCAGGTACCGGGTGTACTGGGTCAGGATGGCCTGTCCGGACTGGCCTTCCTTGTGCAGTTCCTCGAAGCGAGGGATCACCACACGCAAGAGCTGGATGATGATCGAGGCCGTGATGTACGGCATGATGCCCATGGCGAAAATCGAGACCTGCAGCAGCGCACCGCCACTGAACAGGTTCACAAACTGGTACAGCCCACCGGTGGTGTTACCCATGGCAAGGCACTGCTGGACGTTCGAGTAGTCCACACCGGGAGCAGGGATATAGACACCCACGCGGTAGATCGCGATAATGGCGAGCGTGAACAACAACTTGCGTCGCAGGTCAGGCGTCCGGAATACCCGGGCAATGGCGGCGAACAAGCGTCCTCCTGATTGATGGTGGCCCGGCGTACCCGGGGGTTGACCTATCGATTCTAGCGGGTGGCGAGTGTTACTCGCCAAATGCGCCGCGGCAAAGACTGTAATCATTCCCCTGCTGATCGATATATTCAGCGGGAAGACACCCTGGGATCATGCTCCCGACTTCCATCGGATGCCGACAGGCCCAGGGCGGTGAAGCGGTAAGAAAAAAGGGGCGGTCCCGGGAATCCGCAATGCGAATTCCCGGGTCCACCCCTTTTCACTGTGTGATCAAGAGACCACGTAGCTTAGAGCTCTACTGCAGAGCCGCCGGCTGCGACGATCTTTTCCGCTGCGGAGGACGAGAAGGCGTTGACCTTTACGTCGACCTTGACGGTCAGTTCGCCCGAGCCAAGGACCTTGACGGGCTCGTTCTTGCGAACTGCACCCTTCGCGATCAGTGCCTCAACGGTGACGTCGCCACCTTCGGGGAACAGCTCCGAGATCTTGTCCAGGTTAACAACCTGGTACTCGACACGGAACGGGTTCTTGAAGCCGCGAAGCTTCGGAAGGCGCATGTGCAGCGGCAACTGGCCACCGGCGAAGCCGGCCTTGACCTGGTAGCGCGCCTTAGTGCCCTTCATACCGCGACCAGCGGTCTTACCCTTGGAACCTTCACCACGACCCACACGAGTCTTGGCTTTCTTGGAACCTTCGGCAGGACGCAGGTGGTGTACCTTCAGTGCGTTTTCTTTTTCAGCCATGATTACTTCGCCTCCTCAACCTTTACCAGGTGCGGAACCGTGTTGATCATGCCAACGGTCACTGCATCGGCGGTACGGAACACGGTGTGTCCGATGCGCTTCAGGCCGAGCGAGCGAAGGGTATCGCGCTGGTTCTGCTTTACACCAATGATGGATCGAATCTGGGTGATTGCCAGATTTGCGTCGCTAGGGACAAAATTCTTCGCCACTACTTACGCACCTGCCTTCTGGTTCTGGATGTTGCGCAGCATCTGTGCCGAAACAACTTCGTCCAACGGCAGGCCACGGCGTGCTGCAACGGCTGCAGGCTCTTCAAGGAGCTTCAGCGCGGCAACGGTGCCGTGAACGATGTTGATCTGGTTGCTCGAGCCCATGGACTTCGACAGAACATCGTGGATGCCAGCGCATTCCAGTACGGCGCGAACCGGGCCACCGGCGATAACGCCGGTACCCGGGGAAGCCGGACGGAGGAGAACGACGCCTGCAGCGGCTTCACCCTGCACCAGGTGCGGGATGGTGGTGCCGACGCGGGGAACGCGGAAGAAGGACTTCTTGGCTTCTTCAACGCCCTTGGCGATTGCTGCCGGAACTTCCTTGGCCTTGCCGTAGCCGACGCCAACGAGACCGTTGCCGTCACCCACGACGACGAGTGCGGTGAAGCTGAAGCGACGACCACCCTTGACGACCTTGGATACGCGGTTGATTGCTACAACGCGCTCAAGGAACTTGTCCTTGTCTTCGTTGCGGCTGTCCTTCGAATCGCGGCCACGGCCACGACCCTCGCCACGTCCACGGCCTTCGCCGCCACGTCCACGGCCTTCGCCGCGAGCAGCGCCGGCCTTGTCCGTGGCAGGAGCAGCAGCCGAGGCTGCCTCAGTAGCTTCAGACACCTGAGTTTCCTTCTTGTTAGTTGCTTCGCTCACAGTGCCAGCCCACCTTCGCGTGCACCGTCAGCAATAGCTGCCACGCGACCGTGGTACTTGTTGCCGCCGCGGTCGAAGACCACGGACTCGATGCCTGCAGCCTTGGCGCGCTCGGCGACGAGCTCACCAATGCGCTTGGCCTTGGCGGTCTTGTCACCGTCGAATGCGCGCAAGTCAGCTTCCATCGTCGACGCGTAAGCAACGGTGATGCCCTTGCTGTCGTCTACGATCTGAACGAAGATGTGGCGTGCCGAACGGTTGACGACGAGGCGCGGACGCACCTCGGTGCCGGTGATGCGCTTACGAACACGCAAGTGGCGGCGGCCGCGTGCGGCTGCCTTGCTCTTACCCTTGATTCCGAGAGCCATGGTTACTTACCAGCCTTTCCGACCTTGCGGCGGATGATTTCGCCAGCGTACCGAACGCCCTTGCCCTTGTACGGGTCAGGCTTGCGGAGCTTGCGGATGTTGGCGGAAACTTCGCCAACCTGCTGCTTGTTGATACCCGAGACGGTGATCTTGGTGTTGCCGTCCAGCGCGAAGGCAATGCCCTCGGGAGCTTCGACAACAACCGGGTGCGAGTAGCCCAGGGCGAACTCGAGGTTCGCACCCTTCGCCACAACGCGGTAACCGGTACCGTGGATTTCGAGCTTCTTTTCGTAGCCAGCGGTGACACCGATGATCATGTTCTCGATCAGGGTGCGGGTCAGGCCGTGCAGCGAACGCGAATCGCGCTCGTCGTTCGGACGTGACACGGTCACAGTGCTCTCTTCGAGAACAACTGCGATCGGGCTGGGTACGGTGTGGGTCAGTTCGCCCTTGGCGCCCTTGACGGAGACAATGTCTCCATCAATCTTGAGCTCAACGCCGGCAGGAACAGTGATCGGAAGACGTCCAATACGTGACATGGTTTCTTTCTCCCTTTCCCGTTACCAGACGTAGGCGAGGACTTCCCCACCTACACCCTTCTTGGCTGCCTGGCGGTCGGTAAGCAGACCGGAGGACGTGGACAGGATTGCAATGCCGAGGCCACCAAGGACGTGCGGCAAGTTGGTGGACTTTGCGTATACACGCAGGCCCGGCTTTGAAATACGGCGAACGCCAGCGATTGAACGCTCGCGGCTCGGGCCGAACTTCAGGGTGATGGTCAGCTTCTTGCCAACCTCTGCTGCTTCCTCAACGAACGAGGCGATGTAGCCCTGTTCCTTCAGGATCTGGGCAACGCGTACCTTCAGCTTGCTCGACGGCATGGAAACCGTGTCGTGGTAAGCCGAGTTGGCGTTGCGCAGACGAGTCAGCATATCTGCGACAGGATCTGTCATTGTCATGTGGGCTTCTGCCCTTCCTCGCTACGGTTTCCGCGCAAGCGCGGACCTGCAACGTAGTTGATCTAGTTGGCGGTCTTGAACGGGAAGCCCAGTGCCTTGAGCAAGGCACGACCTTCGTCGTCGGTCTTCGCGGTGGTCACTACGGTGATGTCCATGCCGCGTACGCGGTCAATGGAATCAACATCGATTTCGTGGAACATGGACTGTTCCGTGAGACCGAAAGTGTAGTTGCCGTTGCCGTCGAACTGCTTCGGGCTCAGGCCACGGAAGTCACGGATACGCGGCAGGGCCAGCGTAACCAAACGGTCCACGAATTCCCACATGCGATCTCCGCGCAGGGTGGCGTGGGTACCAATCGGCATGCCTTCGCGCAGTTTGAACTGTGCGATCGACTTGCGTGCCTTGGTTACCAACGGCTTCTGGCCGGTGATGGCGGTGAGGTCGCGAACTGCGCCTTCGATGAGCTTGGAGTCCTTGGCGGCTTCGCCGACACCCATGTTCACGACAACCTTGACCAAGCCCGGGACCTGCATCGGGTTGGCGTAGCTGAACTCGTTCGTCAGAGTCTCGCGGATTTCGGCGTTGTACTTGGCCTTCAGGCGAGGCTGGATGTTCACAGCTGCTTCAGTCATTACAGTGCCTTTCCGGAAGACTTGAGGAAGCGAACACGGACGGTCTTGGACACGCCGTTCTTCTCCACGGTTTCCTCGCGGAAGCCAACGCGAGTCGGCTTCTTGGTTTCCGGGTCAACGATCGCAACATTCGAGATGTGCATCGGGGCCTCAACGACCTCGATACCACCCGTCGTGGTGCCACGCTCGGTCTGACCGGCCTTGGTGTGCTTGGTGACGCGGTTGACGCCCTCAACAAGAACGCGCTGTGCTGCCGGGAATACCTTCAGCACCTTGCCCTGCTTGTTGCGGTCGGAACCGGTGATGACCTGAACGAGGTCACCCTTCTTAATCTTTGCACCCATGGTTACAGTACCTCCGGAGCCAGGGAAACGATCTTCATGAACTTCTTATCGCGAAGTTCACGACCCACCGGACCGAAAATACGGGTACCGCGGGGCTCACCGTCAGCCTTAAGGATGACAGCTGCGTTCTCGTCGAACTTGATGTAGGAACCGTCGACGCGGCGACGTTCCTTCTTGGTGCGAACGATGACAGCCTTGACGACGTCACCCTTCTTTACGTTTCCGCCCGGGATTGCATCCTTGACGGTGGCGACGATTACGTCGCCAATGCCTGCATAGCGACGGCCAGAGCCACCGAGAACACGAATGGTAAGGATTTCCTTAGCACCGGTGTTGTCAGCAACCTTTAGTCGCGATTCCTGCTGAATCACTTTTTACTCCTGTCGTCTCGCTGGTTCTCCTAGGGAGCCTTGCGGAACGGATATGGTCCATCTCAGCTTCTGCTTACCCCCACCTCCATACACCGCTGTTCACAACGCACGAGTGCGCAATAACATGATGCTGGGGAAGCAGGGCCGAGGCTTGGGCTCAGAGCTATGCCGCACGACTTTCGGGCCCGTAAAAAACCGTCCGGCCGCACTATGCGTCAGGCAGGAGGTGGATAGTCCCCATACATAACGCGCACAGAAAATAAAGTCTACCGCAAGGATGCGCGATCCCGAAACCGTGTGCTATGTGCCAATATGTGGTCCTTGGTCACATGGCACCTGCGGATCGGGTGCCGATTCCCGCCAACGGCTCAGCGACAGGAAGCCATTTGTGCCACGATGCCGTGGTGGTCCGTCCCGGGCACGGTAAAACGTTCAGCGTCGAGAACCGCCAGGCCGCGGACCAGGACGTGGTCGATTCCCGTGAACGCCGGAATCACCGAGTCGGCGGGCCAGGTGCCCGCCGGAAACGGCCCCATCAACGGGGACGCGTCGGCAAGGCCCGCGGCCAACGCCCGGAATTGCGGGTGCGACGGGGTGGCGTTGAAGTCCCCCGCGAGCACCAGCGGCATGCCGGCCTGTTCACCTTTCCAGGCCTCGAGTAGCTGCAGGGTGCTCACCCAGGATTCCGGTGCGTGGGTCGGCGGCGCCGGGTGCATCCCTGCCACGCGAAGCTGCCCGAGGCGTGGATGGTCGATGACGGCCACGGGCGCATCGAAGAGCGCCCCGTTCGATTGCAGCACGGCCGGGGGTTGCTCCTGAAACGGGTGTTTGGAGAGAATCACGGTGTCCACGCTCCCGCCCGTGACCACTTTTCCGGTGCGATGGGCATAGGCCCGGTCCGGCAATTCCGCCGCCAGCGCCGTGAGCAACCTTTCGCTTGATTCGACAAGCACGAGCACGTCAGGGTCCGTGTCGCCTACCACCGCGGCCAGTGATGCCGGGTCGGCGTGGCCGCGCCCGGCATTGAGCGACAGCACGGTCAGCTGCCTAGCCGGCACACACGTTGTGCGGCCTGCCGACGCAATCGACGGCGCCATTGATGGCACCAGCGATGCGGCGGCAAGGGCCAGCAGCACCGCGGCCGGGACGAAGTCCCTGCGGAATGCCAGGACCACGCACAAGCCCAGGGCCGCAAGGGCCAGCAACGGCAACAGCGCCTGAAGCACCGCCAGGACTCCGGAGGCACCGAAGGATAGGTGCGGCAGCGCGGCCAGAAGCGACCCGGGCACGAGCACCGCGACCAGACGGCCGGAGTGCGGTGCGCGCAGCTTCCGCATCTGCCCCATCGGCGTTCTCGCCACCTGCACCCCCCCGTTACGCGACGACCTGTCCCGTCGCTTCAAGGAACCCATGAAACCGGCGGGAAATGGGAGGAAACGCAAAACACCCCGGCACCGACTGGATAATCCAGCGGTACCGGGGTGTTTCACTTGGTTCACGTCAGAGTGAAAACCAGCGAAAGGGCTTACTTGGCCTTTTCGAGGATTTCCACGAGGCGCCACCGCTTGGAAGCGGACAGCGGGCGGGTCTCGGCGATGAGAACGAGGTCGCCGATGCCGGCGCTGTTCTCTTCGTCGTGAGCCTTGACGTTCTTGTTGCGACGCATGACCTTGCCGTAAAGGGCGTGCTTAACACGGTCCTCTACGTCAACGACGATGGTCTTCTGCATCTTGTCGGAAACCACGTACCCGCGGAGGGTCTTGCGGTCGTTGCGCTCTGCGGCTGCATCCACGACGTTCTCCTTCTCGCTCATTACTTGGCTTCCTCAGTTGCTTCAGCAGCTTCGGCCTTCTTCGAAGACTTCTTGGCCTTCGTGGCTTCCTCTACTGGGACAACAACGTCCGGACGAATGCCCAGCTCGCGTTCGCGCAGCACCGTGTAGATGCGTGCGATATCGCGCTTGACAGTCTTCAGGTTGCCATGCGATTCGAGCTGGCCGGTAGCCGACTGGAAACGGAGGTTGAACAACTCCTCCTTGGCCTTCTTAAGCTCCTCGACCAGACGGGCGTTATCAAAGCCGTCCAGTGCTTCGGTTGCTAGATCCTTGGATCCGATTGCCATTCCTATTCACCACCTTCGCGACGCACAATGCGTGCCTTCAACGGCAGCTTGTGGATTGCAAGGCGCATGGCCTCGCGTGCTACCTCATCACTGACACCGGAGAGTTCAAAGAGAACCCGTCCCGGCTTTACATTTGCGACCCACCATTCCGGCGAACCCTTACCGGAACCCATGCGGGTTTCGGCAGGCTTCTTCGTCAGCGGACGGTCCGGATAAATGTTGATCCAGACCTTGCCGCCACGCTTGATGTGGCGGGTCATTGCGATACGAGCTGCCTCGATCTGGCGGTTGGTAACGTAGGCCGGTGTAAGGGCCTGGATACCGTACTCACCGAAGGCTACCGTGGTACCGCCCGAAGCTGCGCCACTCCGATTGGGGTGGTGCTGCTTGCGGTACTTAACTCGGCGTGGGATAAGCATTTAAGCCTGTCCTCCTTCTGCAACTGCTGCTGCAGGAGCCTCAACAGCCGGAGCTGCTTCTGCACCTGGAGCTGCGCTGCGCTCGGGGCGACGACGACGCTCTCCACCTTCGGGACGTCCAGCTGGACGTCCACCCGGACGATCGCCGCGGCCGCGGGCCGGAGCTGCTGCAGCCTGGGCTGCCAGTTCCTTCGAAGTTACGTCGCCCTTGTAGATCCAGACCTTCACGCCAATGCGGCCGAAGGTGGTCTTGGCTTCGAACTTGCCGTAGTCGATGTTCGCACGCAGGGTGTGCAGCGGCACACGGCCTTCGCGGTAGAACTCCTTGCGGGACATTTCTGCACCGCCAAGACGACCGGAGCACTGAACGCGGATGCCCTTGGCACCTGCGCGCATTGCCGACTGCATGGCCTTCTTCATCGCGCGGCGGAAAGCCACACGTGAAGCAAGCTGCTCGGCGATGCCCTGTGCAACAAGCTGGGCTTCGATCTCGGGGTTCTTGACCTCGAGGATGTTCAGCTGAACCTGCTTGGCGGTGAGCTTTTCGAGCTCGCCACGGATGCGATCGGCTTCGGCGCCGCGGCGACCGATAACGATGCCCGGACGTGCGGTGTGGATATCCACACGAACACGGTCACGAGTACGTTCGATCTCCACGCGGGCGATGCCGGCGCGTTCCATGCCAACGGTCATCAGTTCGCGGATACGGATGTCTTCTTTTACGAAGTCCTTGTATCGCTGACCGACCTTGGTGCTGTCGGCGAACCAGTGCGAAACATGGTCGGTAGTGATACCGAGACGGAACCCATGCGGGTTAACCTTCTGTCCCATTTTACTCTTCCCCACCCTTCTTAGGGGTTGCGACGACCACAGTGATGTGGCTCGTGCGCTTCTTGATCTGGTATGCCCGACCCTGAGCACGCGGCTGGAACCGCTTCATGGTCGGACCCTCGTCAACAAACGCTTCGCTGATGAACAGCTCGTCTTCGTTGAACGCGACACCCTCGCGGTCTGCGGCGGCACGGGCGTTAGCCACTGCCGATGCTACAACCTTGAACACTGGCTCTGAAGCTGCCTGCGGGGCAAACTTCAGGATCGCCAGTGCTTCGTTCGTCTGCTTGCCACGAACCAGGTTGACGACGCGCCGGGCCTTCATAGGCGTCACGCGGATATGGCGCGCAATTGCCTTGGCTTCCATTGCTTTCCTTCTCTCGTCTCTCGAAGAAGTGCTAAGCACTCGCTGAACCCTTGCGGGTTAGCGGCGCTTGCCCTTCTTGTCGTCCTTCACGTGGCTGCGGAACGTCCGGGTCGGGCTGAACTCGCCGAGCTTGTGCCCGACCATCGACTCGGTAACAAACACGGGGATGTGCTTACGTCCGTCATGTACGGCGATCGTGTGCCCGAGCATGTCGGGGATGATCATCGAACGGCGGGACCACGTCTTAATGACGTTCTTGGTGCCCTTTTCGTTCTCAGCAGCTACCTTGACAAACAGGTGCTGATCGACGAAGGGGCCTTTCTTCAGGCTGCGTGGCATGTTTCCAGGCTCCTATCGCTTGTTCTTGCCGGTACGGCGACGGCGGACAATCATCTTGTCGCTGTCCTTGTTCGGACGACGAGTGCGTCCTTCGCGCTTGCCGTTCGGGTTGACCGGGTGACGGCCACCGGACGTCTTGCCTTCGCCACCACCGTGCGGGTGGTCAACAGGGTTCATGGCGACACCACGCACGGTCGGGCGAACGCCCTTCCAGCGCATACGGCCGGCCTTTCCCCAGTTGATGTTCGACTGCTCGGCGTTTCCGACCTCGCCGACGGTTGCGCGGCAGCGCACGTCAACGTTGCGGATTTCGCCGGAAGGCAAACGCAGCTGAGCGAAGCGACCCTCACGGGCCACCAGCTGAACCGAGGCACCTGCGGAACGAGCCATCTTGGCACCGCCACCGGGACGCAGCTCCACAGCGTGGATAACAGTACCCACCGGGATGTTGCGCAACGGCAGGTTGTTGCCGGGCTTGATGTCGGCGTTGGCGCCGGCTTCGATCGTGTCACCCTGGGCGAGCTTGTTCGGTGCGATGATGTAACGCTTGGTTCCATCAGCGTAGTGAAGAAGCGCAATGCGGGCGGTGCGGTTCGGGTCATACTCGATGTGAGCGACCTTTGCCGGCACGCCGTCCTTGTCGTGACGACGGAAGTCGATCAGACGGTACTGGCGCTTGTGTCCGCCACCCTTGTGACGAGTGGTGATCTTACCGGTGTTGTTGCGGCCGCCAGTCTTGTGGAGCGGGCGAAGCAGCGACTTTTCCGGAGTTGATCGCGTGATTTCTGCGAAGTCGGCTACGCTCGAGCCGCGAAGGCCCGGGGTAGTCGGCTTGTATTTACGGATTCCCATAGTTTAATTCCTCGTTAAAGTGGTCTCCGCTTAGGAAAGCGGACCGCCGAAGATGTCAATCGAGCCTTCCTTCAGGGAGACGATCGCACGCTTGGTAGCCTTGCGCGTCCCCCATCCGAACTTGGTGCGCTTGCGCTTGCCGGCACGATTGAGGGTGTTTACGGAGTCAACCTTGACCGAGAAGATGGCTTCCACGGCGTTCTTGATTTCCGACTTGTTTGAACGCGGGTCAACCAGGAAGGTGTACTTGCCTTCGTCGATCAGACCGTAGCTCTTTTCCGAAACGACGGGTGCGATGACCACATCGTGCGGAGCCTTAGAGAAGGTGCTCATTTGGCTTCCTCCTTCTGGACCAGGGCATCGAAAGCGGCCTTGGTGAAGACAACGTCGTCGGAAACCAGCACATCGTAAGTGTTGAGCTGATCTACGTACAGGACGTGGACCTCGGGGAGGTTACGGACCGAAAGGGCCGCAACATCGTTGGCGCGCTCGATGACTACGAGCAGGTTCTTGCGCTCGGACAGAGCGCGCAGGGTGGCCAGTGCGGCCTTGGTGTTCGGCGTGGTGCCTTCAACCAGGGCTTCAATGACGTGAATGCGGTTGTTGCGAGCGCGGTCAGACAGGGCGCCGCGCAGTGCAGCAGCCTTCATCTTCTTGGGGGTGCGCTGGCTGTAATCGCGAGGAGTCGGACCGTGGACAACGCCACCGCCGGTCATGTGAGGAGCACGGATGGAACCCTGACGGGCGCGGCCGGTGCCCTTCTGCTTGAACGGCTTGCGTCCTGCACCGGAAACTTCAGCGCGGGTCTTGGTCTTGTGGGTACCCTGGCGAGCAGCAGCGAGCTGGGCAACGACGACCTGGTGCAGCAGCGGCACGTTGGTCTGAACGTCGAAGATCTCTGCAGGCAGGTCAACCTTGACAGTGCTAGTCATGTAACTAGGCTCCCTTCACGGCGGTGCGTACGAGTACGACCTGGCCGCGGGCGCCGGGGACGGCACCCTTGATCAGGAGCAGCGACTTCTCGACGTCAACCGCGTGAACGGTGAGGTTCAGCGTGGTGTGACGAACGGCGCCCATGCGGCCGGCCATTTTCATGCCCTTGAAGACGCGGCTCGGGGTGGATGCGCCACCGATTGAACCGGGCTTACGGTGGTTCTTGT